>JBIPOQ010000328.1:0-4662 GCA_044379055.1 Myxococcota bacterium | reverse complement strand
CGAAAAGCAATCAACCTCTTCTCAAATCTCCCCCGCCAGGAACGCGAGCAGGACCTCGTTCGTCCGCTCCGGCGCCTCCTCCGGAATGAAATGCCCCGACAGCGCGCCGCGCGTGCGCAGATCCGGGAAGTGGTGCCGGAACGAATCCGCGTACGGGTTCCCGGTCGGGATGTAGTCGTCCGGCGGCAGCTTGCCGCCCTCGAACGCCTGCGGAACCAGGAACGGGCTGAACAGATAACAGGTCGGCCCCGGGTAGCGGAGATGCCAGTCCTCCGGCGCGAAGACCATGAAGTTCGTCGCCCAGTCGGGATGCGCGAACAAGAGGCCGGGATGCTTCCACATCGCCGCGACCTGCGGGTTCGATCGGAACTCGAAGCGGAGGCCGCCGCGGGCCGCGGGATCGGGCTTCGCGACGTGGAACGGCAAGGCGTGGCGATAGTATTCGACGGCGTGGAACCAGGCGCCGGGGTCGGAGAACGCCGCCGCATAATGGTCGACGTCGGCGGGCGAGAAGGCCTTCGTCATGTCGAACCCGGCGAGGGCGTTGCTGCCCTCCGAGCCGTCGACCGGCGCCCAGGGCGATTCGGGCGGGCCACCGTAGGGGCGCGGGCCGTTCGCGAAGACCGAGCGGATGAAGGCCTGGGCGTGCTTCTCGAAGAACTGCTCGGCCTCGGGCTCGCATTTGAACCAGTAGCCGTGGATGCCCCAGGTGATCCAGACCGAGACGAGCGTATCGATGAGGCAGAGGCGGCTGATCCTGTCGGGGTACTTGAGGGCGGCGGCGGCGGCGATGATGCCGCCCCAGTCGTGGCCGACGAGGCGGACGCGGGGGATCTCGAGGGCGTCGAGCAGGTCGATGACGTCCCGGGCGAGCAGGTCGCGCGTCACCCGAACGCGGGGCTTCTCGGTTCCGCCGTAGCCCCGTGTGTCGGGGGCATGGACCTTGTAGCGATCCGCCAGAACGGGGATCTGATGACGCCACATGTGCGAGGTCTGGGGGAAGCCGTGCAGCAGGAGGACGGGATCCTCACCGGGCCGACTCTTGCCCGCCTCGAGCAGCTCGAACTCGATGCCCCGCGTCTGGACCCGTCGCTTCGAAACCGTCGTCATCCTTGCCTCCCGGGCCGTCCTCGTCGCATCGGGCCCGAACGTCGGGCCGCGCCGTTCGCCGCACGCGAGGGCTTCCGACGCGGAGCCTACCGACAAGGCGGAGGACGTCGCTAGACTGCCCGCGTTCGCGAAGCGCACCACGCTTCATCCAACCCGGACCAGGAGGGACCCATGGCCCAGAACCCGATGACCGACGTCGAATTCAAGCGGCTGCGCCAGTTCATCAAGCCCTTCTCGGCGCTGAACGTCTTCGTCTACAAGCTGACGGGCGGCCGGCTGATGGGGACCTTCCAGGGCCGACCGGTCATGCTGGTCACGATGAAGGGCGCAAAGTCCGGCCAGGACCGCACGGTCCCGCTGATGTACGTCCCGCTGAAGGACGGCGTCGAGTCGGGGGTCATCGTCGTCGGATCCCAGGGCGGTGCGCCGAAATCGCCCGTCTGGGTCAAGAGCATCCAGAAGAATCCCGACGTCACGGTCCAGCACATGGGCAAGAAGGTGAAGATGCGGGCCCGCCAGGTCGACGACGCCGAGAAGGCGAAGCTCTGGCCGATCTGCGTGAAGCACTACCGGGAATACGACGACTACCAGGCGCGCACGGATCGCAACATCCCGGTCTTCGTCTGCGAGCCGCGTTAGTCGGAGACGCCGCGAATCCCGTCGAACCGAAAGGAGCTCCGATGGCCCTCTGCACCGCGCGCTCCGACCGCGCCCGACGGCTCTCGACCCCGGTCGCCTTCGCGCTCGCACTTTCGTTCGTCCTGACCCTGCAGGCCTGTGACGCCCGGAAGGGCGAGGAATCCGCCCCCGCCGCAGCAACCACCGCCTCCGAGGGCGCCGACGCGATGGCCGAAGCGGCCGCCGCCCCGACCCCGACGCCCGCCGAGGCGCAGCCCGATCCCGCCGCCACCGCGGCCCCCTTCGACCTCGCGGCGATTCCGCTCTCGACCGCGACGCTGCCGGAGTTCCCCTTCCTCGATTGGCCGGAGATCGTCCCCGCGGAAGGCCGCAGCGTCGCCCGCCAGGCGGATCTCGACGCCTACCTCGTGATCGCGGGCGAGCAGCTGCTGCCCATCGAGGGCCGCCTCGAGCAGCGCAGCTTCAGCGTGCCCGACGGCCATTCCCAGCTCGAGCTGCGGCGCAGCTACGAAGACCGGATCGCGGCGCTCGGCGGCGTCCGGGTCGACCAACTGCGGCCGACGACCAACGTCGCGAGCATCTCGGACCGGGTCCAGGCGCTCTTCTCCGAAGGCGAGGATCCCGCGAAGCGCCTCGATCTCCAGCGCTACGACGAGGGCAATTACGAATACGGCGTCTTCGTCGTGCGAACGGCGCCCCAGACGATCTGGTTCGTGCTGCAGTCGTCGCAGTATTCGATGATCGTGACGACGATCGAGGCGAAGGCCGAAGGCGCCTGAGCCCGTCGGCTCAGTCGACGCGGGTCCGGCTCGACCGATTCGCAGTCGAGGCCGCGAATCGGCGGCGCGCCAGCATCGCGATCCCGACCCCGACCACGAGGAGCTGCGACGCCCCAGCCGCCAGCTCGAGAACCGGTGTCGGATCGCATTCGTCGCCGAGGCCATCCGAGTCGGCGTCCGACTGGCTCCCCGCGTCGACGGGACGGATCGGATTGAAGACCGAGGGGCAGCTGTCGCTCGCGTTCGCGAGGCCATCGCCGTCGAGGTCGCCGGCGGTCGGGACGCCGTCGTAGACGGTCGAACCCGCGACGGAGACGAATCGCTTCGGCGTGCAGGTCGGCTCTTCGGCGGGCGTCCCGCAGAAGAAGAGCGGATAGCCGGACGCATTGGCGCTCGCGAGCTGCGCGTAGGTCTGGCCGATCTCGTCGAGGAGACAGACCGCTCGGTCGCTGCCGCAGACGTCGATCGGATCGCAGGAACCCGTATTCGGAACCTCGTCGATCCTCGGCTCCTCACCGAAGAGGATCCGGCCGCCGCGCATCACGAGCACGACGTCCGAGGGCTGGGCCTTCAGGATCGCGTCGTAGTCGCCGCGCACCGTCGTGTCTAAGACGGCGAGATCGGCGACGCGGCCGACGGCCAGCGTCCCGATCTCCGAGCCCGTCGCCGTCAGGGAAGCCGCGTTCTTCGTCGCCATCTCCCAGAGCCGCTCCGGGCTGAAATGGTCGTCGAGATAGACGGTGTTCCAGGCGTCCGCGCAAGCGAGCTCGCGCAGCATGTTCATCGACCCGGAGGCGATCCAATCGGTCCCGATCGCGAGCTCGACGCCGAGATCACAGACGACGATTCGACCATCGACCGTGCCCGATGCTACTCGTGCAGCTTCTGCCCGTACTTCGCGAGGTAGTGGTAGTCGAACTTCGGGTCTTCGCGCTTGTGCTCGTTGAGCTCGTAGATCCGCTCGTACTTCGTGTCGGCGATCAGCCACTTGCCGTCGATCTTGCGGTAGCGGTCCCAGTAGATCGCGGTGCCCGTCGTGAAGTTCTTGTTGCTCATGATCCACATGTTGTCGTGGAGGTACCAGACGCCGGTGGCTTCGTCGGCCGAGAGGATCTCGATCTCGGGGTGGTGGCCGTTGTGGTGGCCGACCGAGCGGGTGTGGAACGACTGGGTCAGGGCGGCGACGTAGTTGTCGCGGCCTTCGAGCTTCCACTCGTAGGTCCCGCCGATGAAATGCAGCTTCACGTCGGGGTGGAAGAGCGTCTCGATCTCCTCGAAGTTGCCCGTGTCGAGGCAGCGGAAGTAGGCGTGCTTGACGCGCCGGATCGCCTCGATGTCGAGGAGCATCTGGATCGCCTTGCGCAGCGCGCGCGGGCTCTCGTCGGCGACCTCGAGGGGCCAGCCGTCCACGATGCCCATGCCCTTCTTCGTCAGCGAAGGGTTCGTTCCCGCTCGTCCTGCCGTCGCCATCTCGTCTCCTCCTCAGCGCGCCGGCGGGTCGTCGACCCGGGCGCGTCGAGGATCGACGTTAACGCTTCGGGCTCCCGGACGGACCTCCCGGACCGGCCTTTCGGCGGGCTTTCGGGGGGCCGGCGATGCCGGACTTCTTGAAGGGCTTCCCGGGCTTCGCGCCGCCCGGCTTGAAGGCCGCCTTCGGGCCGGCCTTGCGTGCGTGCTTCGGGCTCGACTTGCGATCCGGGGCACCGCTCGCCTCGCCCTGGACACGCGGCGCGTGCGAGCGGGGACCGCTCGGGCGCGGACCCGCGGCCCGCGGACCGGCCGAACGCGGTCCCGTCGGGCGGGAACCGGGTACGCCTGCGGAGCGCGGAAAGGGCCGCTCTTCGAGCGGCGCCCGCCCGGGCTTGAAGGGCTTCTTCGGACCCCGGCGCTCGGCGAAGGGCGCTCGCTCTTCGCCTTCCGGTCTTCGCTTCGCCGCCGGTCGCGGCCGCGCGGCCTCGAAGCCGGAGGGCGCGCCCGCACTGCCCTGCGTGATCGCGATGCCGGGATCGCGCTCGTCGGGCTGGGCGACCTTCGCCGCGAAGGCCTCGGCGACATCGCTCGCGATCACGATGACCGAGGAGTCCCCGAAGACGCGGATCGCACCGACCTGCGTACTCTCGAGTCCGCCCCGCCG
>JBIPOQ010000327.1:0-4668 GCA_044379055.1 Myxococcota bacterium | reverse complement strand
CGGTCGAGAGCCTCGACGGGATTCCGGTGATCGGGCTGCAGGAGACGGCGCTCGTCGGTTGGCCGGCGGTCGCGAAGCGCAGCTTCGACCTCGCGGTCTCGGCCCTGGCCCTCGTGTTGCTCTCGCCCGCGCTGCTCGGGATCGGGCTCGCGATCGCGCTGACCTCGGGCCGGCCGATCCTCTATCGCCAGACGCGCATGGGCCACGACGGCCGCGTCTTCGACATGCTGAAGTTCCGCTCGATGCGCCGCGACGCCGAAGCGACGGGCGTCGGCTGGACGCGCGCCAACGATCCGCGGCGCACCCGCGTCGGTCGCTGGCTCCGCCGCTTCGACCTCGACGAGCTGCCCCAGCTCGTGAACGTCCTGCGCGGCGAAATGAGCCTCGTCGGGCCGCGCCCGGAGCGGCCCGCCTACATCGAGTCGTTCCGCCGCGAGATGCCGGGCTACATGCTGCGCCACAAGGTGCGGGCGGGCATGACGGGTTGGGCCCAGGTGCATGGCTGGCGCGGGGATACCTCGATCCAGGAGCGCCTCGAGCACGACCTCTACTACATCCAGAAATGGTCGTTCTGGCTCGATCTGCGGATCCTCGCGATGACGCTGCTCGGGCTCGGGCGGAGCGCACGCCCGGATCGGACCGCCCGGGCCGACGCGGACCGGGACTGAGGCTCGGGATCGCCGGGGCGGGGCGTCTGCCGCTCGCTCGTCCCAGGCCGCCCGCTCAGCGGGCTTCGAGGTGGGTCACGACCGCGTCGACGACGCGCTCGACCCGCGCGCGTCCGAGCTCCGGATAGAGGGGGAGGGCGAGACACTCGCTCGTGGCGCGTTCGACCTCGACGAGGGGCCGGGCCGGGGCATGGGCGGCCAGCGCGGGCTGCTGGTGCAGGCCGCGCGGATAGTAGATCTCGCACCCGATGCCCTGTTGGCGCAGCGCCTCGATCAGCCCCGCGCGCCGGTTCGCCGCGACACGCACGACATAACGATGATAGGTGTGGACCGCCGGCGCCGGGGCCGGTGCGAGGAGCTTCAGCGCCAACCGATCGGGCGACCAGGGCTCGAGGGCCGAGAGCGCCCCCCGTTCGCGGAATCGCTCGTCGTAGAGCGCCGCCCAGGCGCGGCGCGCGCGGGTCCACTCGTCGAGGTGGGCCAGCTTGATCGAGAGCGCGACGGCCTGGAAGGAGTCGAGTCGCGAATTGATGCCGAGCTCGGCGTAGATCCCCGGCGCGGACTCGCCGTGAGCGCGTAGCCGTCCGATGCGCGCCGCGAGCTCGCCGTCCGCCGTGACGATCCCGCCGGCGTCGCCGAGCGCGCCGAGGTTCTTGGTCGGATAGAACGAGAGGCAGGCGATCCGCGCGCCGGCGCCGATCGGCCGCCCCGCCGAATCCCGAGCCCCGATCGACTGGGCGGCGTCCTCGACGATCGGGATCCCCTGCGCTCGGCAGTCGTCCTCGAGCGCCCCGGTCTCGCAGAGACGCCCGAACAGGTCGACGGTCAGCACGGCCTTCACGCGCGGGACGGTCTTCGCGCGCTCGCGCGCGTCCTCGGGATCGAGGTTCAGCGTCTCGGGACGCACGTCGCAGAAGACCGGCGTCGCCCCGAGGCGGACGATCGTCGCGGCGCTCGCGAAGAACGAGTAGGCGGGACAGAGCACGGCGTCGCCCGGGCCGACGTCAAGGGCGCGCAGCGCCAGCCAGAGGGCGTCGGTGCCCGAGTTGCAGGTGACGGCATGGGCGGCCTGGCAGAAGCGGGCCAGCTCGGCCTCGAAGGTCCGGACCGGATCGCCCTGGATGAAGCGACCGCTCGCGAGGAGCTTCGATAGGCCCGAGAGCAGCGCGGGCTCGAGCGCCTCGTGCTGGATCGCGAGATCCTGCATCGGGATCGGATCGGGACCCGCCTTCAAGGATTCGGGCCTCCGAGGCAGGCGGCGATCTCCGCGTCGAGCGCGCGGTCGAAGCGGGCGGGCGCGAACCGTTCGATCGAGGCCCTCAGGGCCGCGGGATGAAACTGGAACTCGGCCTTCTCGAAGCGCGTGATCGCCTCCTCGAGGGCCACGGGATCCTGGCGGTCGAAGAAGACGCCCGTCGGCGAAGCGAACGATTCGAGCGGGTCGCCCGCACCGCGTCGGCTCGAGCGGTCTTCGCGCGGGAGGGGGCGCACGCTGTCGAGGACGCCGCCGGCTCCGAACGCGATCACCGGCCGTCCGGCGGCCTGGGCCTCGACGGCGATCAGTCCGAAGTCTTCGCGCTGCGGATGGATCAGCGCGCGACACCGCCGATAAAGCTCGGCGAGCCCTGCATCATCGACCCGGCCCACGAACTCGATGTTCGGGGGCGAGCGCCGCTCGAGCGCCCGTCGGCCGGGTCCATCGCCGACGACGACGAGCCGCCGCCCCGAGCGACGGAAGCTCTCGAGGGCGATGTCGTCGCGTTTGTACGGCACGAAGCCGCTCACGAGCAGGAAGAAGTCCTCGGCGGGCGCCCGCGCGGCCTCGATCCAGGACACGTCGACCGGGGGCGCCAAGACGTTCGCGTCGCGCCCGTAGTGGCGTCGGATACGGCCCGCGACCTCGTGGGAGATGGCGACGAAGCGCGTCACCGATTCGGGACCCGAGGTCTGGCGATCGAAGTGCCGCAGGGCGGCGACGAGCGGGGTCGCGCCCGCCCGTAGGAGTCCGCGGCCGAGATATTCGTCAATCTGGTCCCAGACATAGCGCATCGGAGTAAAGCAATACGCGAGGTGGGGGATGCCGGCGGGGACCGGCACGCTCTTGGCGACGGCATGGCTCGTCGAGAGGATCAGGTCGTAGCCGCGCAGGTCGAAGCGGCGCACCGCCCAGGGATGCAGGGGGAGGAGCTTGCGGTAGTGGCGGTGGGCAAAGGGCAGCCGGTCGAGGGGGCTCGTCGTCGGCGAGAGTCGCTCGATCGAAGGCGGGACGCGGCCGGGGATATGGAAGAGCGTGAACAGGTCGGCCGCGGGAAAACGGCGGGCGAGGTGGTCGAGCACGCGCTCCCCCCCGCGATAGCCGGTCAGCCAGTCGTGTACCAACGCGATGCGCAAGTCGCGCAGTCTAACAGAGCCCGACCGCGTCCCGAGGCCGATCGGCGGGCCCCGGAGCCCGGCTCGGACCCCGGGCCCGGGACCGGGCCGGAGCCCGGGTCCTCAAGCGGCGGCCGGGGTCGTCGCCGGCGGCTTTCGCGCCGAGAGCGTCAGGGCGAGGGCCTCGTCGATCGTGTCGACCAGATGGATGCCCAGGGCCTCGCGGACCTCACTCGGGACGTCGACCAGATCCTTCTCGTTGCGGCGCGGAATCACGACGGTATCGATCCCCGCCCGTCGGGCGGCGAGGAGCTTGCCCTTGATGCCGCCGACCGGGAGTACCCGCCCGCGCAGCGAGATTTCACCGGTCATGGCGACGTTGCTCCGCGCGCTGCGGTCCGAGAGCAGCGAGACGAGCGCAGTCACGAGCGCCACGCCCGCGGAGGGGCCGTCCTTCGGCACCGCGCCGGCTGGGACGTGCAGATGGATCTCCCGCGGCGCCAGGGCGGCCTCGCCGAGGCCGAGCTCCTTCGCGTGGGCGCGAACCCAGGAGAGCGCCGCCTCGGCGGACTCGCGCATGACGTCGCCGAGCTGGCCCGTGAGCCGCAGCCGGATGCCCTGGCCGCCCGGATTGTCCGCCGCCTCGATGAAGAGGATGTCGCCGCCGTGGGCCGTCACCGCGAGGCCGACCGCGACCCCGGGAATGCTCGATGCCTCGGCAGTCTCGGGCAGATGCGGCGGCGCACCGAGGGCCTCGGCGACGGCGTCGGGTCCGACCACGATCATCGTGTCGCGGTGCTCCGCGATCCGCCGTGCGCTCTTGCGCATCAGGGTCGCGACGTGTCGCTCGAGATTTCGCACCCCGGCTTCGCGCGTGTAGTCGCCGATCACCTTCTCGAGCGCCGCGCGCTCGACCGTGACCTGGCCGACCGCGAGCCCATGGGCCTCGAGCTGGCGCGGGACGAGGTACTGCTCGGCGATCGCGAGCTTCTCCTGCTCGGTGTAGCCGGAGAGCTCGATGACCTCCATGCGGTCGAGCAGCGCCGGCGGGATCGTCGAGAGCGTGTTTGCCGTCGCGATGAAGAGCACGCGCGAGAGATCGAACGGCGCCTCGATGTAGTGGTCCGAGAAGCTGTGGTTCTGCTCGGGGTCGAGCACCTCGAGCAACGCCGACGACGGGTCGCCGCGGAAGTCGCTCGACATCTTGTCGATCTCGTCGAGCAGCATGACCGGGTTCGAGGCCTCGGCCTTCTTGAGCGACTGCACGATCTTGCCCGGCATCGCGCCGATGTACGTGCGGCGGTGCCCGCGAATCTCAGCTTCGTCACGCACGCCGCCCAGCGCGATGCGCACGAACTTGCGACCCAGCGCCTTGGCGATGCTGCGGCCCAGCGACGTCTTGCCGACGCCCGGGGGCCCCACGAAGCACAAGATCGGCCCCTTCAGCTTGCCGACCAGCTGCTGCACCGCGAGGTACTCGAGGATGCGCTCTTTCACCTTCTTCAGGCCGTAGTGATCGGCGTTGAGCACGCCCTCGGCCTCGCTCACGTCGAGGCGATCTTTCGTCTCGTCACCCCAGGGCAGCGAGAGCACCCAGTCGACGTAGTTCCGCACCACCGTGGCTTCGGCG
>JBIPOQ010000326.1:0-4669 GCA_044379055.1 Myxococcota bacterium | reverse complement strand
TTCGAGACGCGCGTCGCCCGTCCGCGAACGAAGCATTTCGCCCACCACGGATTCACCCGGGCCCACTATCTCGCGAACGGCGATCTGCTCCTCTGTGGACCCTCGAAGGTCGATCCCGACGATCCCGCCCGCGGTCGCTGGCACGCCGACTTCTGGCTGCTCGACGCCGCGGGCGACGAGCCGGCACGGCCCCTCGGCGAGCGCTGCTTCGAGGGCCCCGCGGTCTCTCGGCGCTCGATGCGGATCGCCTGGGTCCGCACCGACGTCCCCGACGAGATCCTGACGGCGCGCTCCGAGATCTGGACCGGCCTCGTCGACCCGAACGACGGGAAGCCGCGCCTCGTCGAGGCCCGCCGGCTCGTCGGCCGGAGCGATTTCTACGGTCTCGGCATGCTCGAGCCCCAGGATTTCCGACCGCCCGACGAGCGCGAGCTCCTCTTCAGCGCCTACGCCTGGCGGGGGGGCGAGGCGATGGGCATCGATCTCGAGACGGGCGAGATCCACAACTACTCCCGCAGTCGCTGGTACGAGGAGATCGAGGGCGTGACCCCGGACGGACGTCATGCGCTCGTCGAGCGGGAGTTCACGATGCGCATGCGGCCCGGGGGCGAGATCGACCTCTGGCTCCTGCGTCTCGACGGCTCGGGCGAGACCGTGCGGATGACGAATTTCAGCGAGTTCCGCGGCTACGGCGCCAACAACCCGGTCGTTCGCCCCGATTGTCGTTCGATGCTCTTCGCGCTCCGCCAGGTCGGCGGCGAAGACGGCAACAGCGCAGGGCTCCTCGTCTACGACCTCGAGAAGTCGCCGCACTCGCCGGCGGATCTCTGCGCCGCCGCCGCGGCGCCTTCGCTCAAGACGCCAGCGCCGCCTCGCTCGTCGGATCGCCCTTGACCCGCGCGTGAAACATCACGCGGGCCTCCCGCAGGTCCCAGGGCAGACCGCGGTGGAGCAGGCAGCGATTGTCCCAGACGACGGCATCGCCGGGTCGCCAGGCGTGGCGGTAGGTCCGGGGCGGCCGGCACGCGAAGTCGACGAGCTCGTCGAGGAGGTGCTCCGACTCGGCGGGATCGAGGCCCGGGATGGCGTGGGCGTGGCGACCGATCAGGAGGGAGGTCCGGCCGGTCTCGGGGTGGACCTTCGTGAGCGGGCGTCGGGGCGCCGCGTCGCCTTAGAAGCCGTAGCCGCCGTAGAACTGGCTGCCCTTTTCCGGCGCGGCGTGGCCCATGCGCGCCTGGCTGTACACGATCGAGTGATGGGCGCTGAGCGGAGCGATCCGCGCCTGCATCGCCGGGTCGAGGGCGTCCCAGGCGGCGCGCATGTCGGCCCATTCGGTCTCGCCGCCGGTGGGCGGGACGACGTGGGCCGTGAACACGGCGGCCTTTGCCTGGATCGGCCTGTAGGTGCTGTCGGCATGCCAGCCCTGGTTGCCTTGCAGGATGCGGAGGACCTCGTCGTTCTGCTCGGGGTCGCGCAGGGAGCCGTCGGGCAGGACGTTGCTGATCGGCGCGAGCTCGAATTCGCGCGGGCCGAAACGGTCGGCGAAGGCGACCTGCTGGTCGTTCGAGAGATGTTGGTCGGGGAAGACGAGGAGCGCGTGCTCGAGCCAGGCGTCGTACAACCTCGCGAAGGTCGACGCGTCGATTTCGGCGAGGCGAAGGCCCCGGACGACCGCGCCGAAGGTCGTGTCCGGAAGGGGCTCGAGCGAGAACGGGGTCGGGGCGACGGGCTTCATCGGGCGCTCCTCGAGGGCGGCGGGGAGTCGCCGGGCCGGCCGGGTCGCTCCCCGACCCCGACTTTCAGGAAATCCGCAGCGCGCGTCAAATCCGGCCCCGCTCGCCGGCGCGGATCGACCGCCGCTCCGACGCCTAACGCTCCCGACCGGAACGAGGCGGACGCGACTCGGCGTCGGCGGGGTCCGAGCGACGCGCGCCCTCCCGCGCATGCACGCCGCGCGTCAGCCAGAGCACGCTCGATTCGAGCTTCTCGATCCCGACGAGGATCGAGACGGTGACGAGCGAGAGCGCGATGGCGCCCTGCATGAAGCCGAGGCCGATCGCCGAGCCGATGGCCGCGAGGATCCAGATGACGGCGCCCGTCGTGACGCCCTTGACGACGCCTTCCTGGGCGATCATGACCCCGGCGCCGAGAAAGCCGACGCCCGTCACGAGTTGACCGAGCACGCGGTTCACGTCCTCGGGCGAGTCGACGGCCTGGGTCCGGGCGAGGCTGATGAAGGTCGCGGTGCCGAGGGTGACGAGGCAGCCGGTGCGGATCCCGGCGGGCTTGCCGCGGAGCTGGCGCTCGAAGCCGATGATCGTGCCGCAGAGGAGCGCGGAGCCGACCATCTCCCAGAAGGGACGCGCGAAGGGATCGATCTCGGTCATCGGACGGCGAATCCTCCGGCCTCGATCGGCTCGATCGCGCGGCCTCGCAGGAACCGTCTCGACGGGACGGCCCCTCCTCTTGATGCGACTTCCGACGCGACTTCCGACGCGACTTTCGATCCGACTTCCGACCCGACTTGGGACGCGAATTCGACGCCGTCGGCGCCGCGAGCCGGAGGCCGAGCGAACCGCCGACGCTCCGACGGCGGGCCCCCCGGATCGGGTCTCGCTCCGCGCCCGGGAATGGCGCAAGCTAAGCGGCTCCAACGCCCTTCGCGACGAGGAGCTGCCATGACTGCGAACCCGCCTGCGGGCCCTGGGGCCCTCGGCCGATTCCGGATCTGTGATTTCACCGGCCAGCTCGCCGGCGCCGGCGCGACCAAATGGCTCGCGGCCTTCGGCGCCGAGGTCATCCGGATCGAGGATCCGGTGACCCAGGGTCTCTGGGACATCCTCCGCCCGATGGGCCCCTTCGTCGACGAACGGCGCGGCCCCGACTTCGGCGGCGGCTTCAACAACCACAACCCCGAGAAGTACGGCATCACGCTGAACCTCCGCACCGAGCGCGCGAAGGAGCTCCTCGTCGAGATCGTGAAGCGCTCGGACGTCGTCAGCGAGAACTTCGCGAAGGGCGTGCTCGAGCGCTGGGGCTTCGGCTACGAGCGACTGCGGCAGATCAAGCCCGACATCATCTACGTCTCGAATTGCGGCTTCGGTCATCGGGGGCCCTACTCCGACTACAAGACCTGGGGCCCGATCGTCCAGGCGATGTCGGGCCTGACCTTCCTGTCCGGCCGCGCCGACGCGGAGCCGGCAGGCTGGGGTTATTCGTACATGGACCACACCGGCGGCATGTACATGGCGATCGCCATCCTGCTCGCCCTCGTCCACCGCGAGCGGACGGGCGAGGGGCAGTGGGTCGACATGTCCTGCACCGACTCGGGCCTGACGCTGACGGGCACGTCGCTCCTCGACTACACGGTCAACGGCCGCCCCGCGCGTCGCCCCGGCGCCCCGGACAGCAACCACTCGACGAGCCCCGAGATGGCGCCGCATGCCGTCTACCCCTGCCGGGGCGACGACGAGTGGATCGCGATCGCCTGCCGCGACGACGCCGACTGGCAGCGGCTCGCAAGGCAGATCGACGCCGACTGGAGTCGGGACGCGCGTTATTCGACCGTCTCGGGTCGCCTCGCCGACCAGTCGACGCTCGACGCCCGGATCGGGGAGTGGACACGTCCGCAGGAGAAGGACGCGCTCGCGCGCTCGCTCCAGACGGCGGGGATCCCGGCCGCCGCGGTCGCGAAGCCCGAGGAGCGCATCGACCGGGATCCGAACACGGCGGCGTTCGGGCTCTGGCCGACGGTGACCCACACCAAGCTCGGGAAGGTCCGCGTCGACGGCCTGCCCGTCCATCTCTCGAAGACGGACTGGAAGATCGAGCGCGGCGCGCCCTGCGTCGGCGAGCACACCGATCAGGTCCTGCGCCAGCTCCTCGGCCTGTCCGGCGAGGAGATCGCGAAGCTCCGCGCGGAGGGGATCGTATGAACGGATCGAAGCAGACGAACGGGGGCGGCGCGCTGGCCGGTCTCCGCGTGATCGAGCTCGCGAACGAGAAATGCGCGTGGGCGGGCAAGCTGCTCGCGGACATGGGCGCCGACGTGATCCTCGTCGAGCCGCCGTCGGGCGACGTCGCGCGTCAGTACGGTCCTTTCGCCGACGATACGCCCGGCCCCGACCGCAGCCTCTATTGGTGGCACCACCACACGAGCAAGCGCGGCATCGTCCTCGATCTCGAGACCGAGGCGGGCCGGACGGCGCTGCGCCGGCTCGCCGCGACGGCCGACATCCTGCTCGAATCCGAGGCCCCCGGTGCGATGGCCGCCCGCGGTCTCGACCATCCGGAGCTCCTCGCGGCGAACCCGCGCCTCGTCTATTGCTCGATCACGCCCTTCGGCCGCAGCGGTCCGCGCCAGGACGAGCTCGCGACGGACCTCACGATCCTCGCCGCCGGCGGCCCGGTCTGGATGAACGGCTACGACGACCACACGCTGCCGCCGATGCGCGGGCTCGGGAACCAGGGCTTCGCGACGGGCTGTCATTACGCGGTGATGTCGATCCTGACGGCGATCCTCTGGCGCGGCGCGTCGGGCCAGGGCCAACACGTCGACGTCAGTCTCCACGCCGCCGCCAACGTGACGACCGAGGCGGGCTCCTACGTCTGGCTCGTCGCGCGCGAGACGGTGCAGCGCCAGACCGGGCGCCATGCGAGCCAGGTTTCT
>JBIPOQ010000024.1:0-16181 GCA_044379055.1 Myxococcota bacterium | reverse complement strand
GGGCGTGCTCCGTGTCCATGTACTCCTTCCACTCGACGATCTGGCCGTTCCGGGCGCGCATCAGGAAGTGGTAGGTCTGGCGGTATTCGTCGCCGCGGAAGGTCGTGCCCCGACTCGTCGCCTCGATCGCGACGCGGTCACCCTCGGCGGTCATCGCCTGGATCTCGAACCGGAGTCCCTTCGGAAACAGATCGAGCACCGCCGGCATGCCCGCCACGGCCCCCGCCTTGTCGGCCGTTCCACTGAAGGGCAGCGACCCCGTCACCCAGATCTGGAAGTCGTCGGCGTAGTTCTTCTTGACCCACTCGACGTCGGCGCGGGTCAGCGCCTCGATCATCTCGCGCGCGAGCGCCTTGTTGTCCTCTTCGAGCTTGCCCATCGCGTCGACTTCCTCCCTGTTCCGTCTGGTCTTCGGCGAACCGCGTTCAGCGGGTCGCAGTGCCGCGCCGCAGGAGCTTCCCCGGCAGCGCGCCCGTATGAATGCCGTTCTTCAACAGGACCTCGCCCGCGACGATCGTCGCCGCGATGCCCCGGGCCTTCTGCACGAGTCGGCGCGAGCCGCCGGGCAGGTCGTGCTCGATCTTCGGCATCTCGGGGGCGATCCGCGCCGGATCGAAGACGACGACGTCCGCCGCGGCGCCTTCGCGCAGGATGCCGCGTTCGGCGAATCCGAAGGCGGCGGCCGGTCGGCCCGTCAGCCAGTGGACCGCCTCCTCGAGCGCGACCTTCTGCTCGCGACGGACCCAGTGACCCAGCAGATGGGTCGCGATCGAGCAGTCGGAGATCTGCGAGACGTGCGCGCCGGCGTCGGAGAAGGTCGTCAGCGTGCGCGGATGCTTCATCAGGGCGAGCACGTTGTCCGGATTCTCGTTCGCGATCGATTGCAGGAAGAGCTGCCCGAAATCGCTCGCGAGGGCGAGCTCGATCATCAGGGCGACCGGATCCTTGCCCTGCTCCCGGGCAAGGGTGCCGAGGCAGCGATGCGGGCCCATCGGCTCGTCCATCAAGAAGATCCAGTCGAAGTCGGGCTTGCGGGCCTCGGCGCCGATCGCGTTGCCGTAGGGGCCGTGATGGGCTTCGTGGACGAGCGTCGCGACGAGGGCCGGGTCGCGCAGCGCCTGCTTCTGCTCGGCGAGCGGCCGCGCGCGCAGCGTCTGCCAGGCCGGCAGCCGATCGAAGGGCAGCTGGCCTTCGAAGCCGAGGATCACGTCGAAGCGACGCGAATGGACCTGGCCGTACATCCGACCGCCGGCCTCGGCGACGCGGTCGAGGAGCCCCGTCCAGGCGCGCCAGCCGTCGGGCGCGTTGCGCGTGCTCCCGATGCCGAACATGAACGTCGCCTTCGAATCGAGCGCGAGCTTCGACATCCGGCCGAAGTACTCGGCCTGCGCTTCGGGGTCGGAGAACGCCTTGTCTTCGTTCGTGATCTCGAAGATCCCGCCGACCTCGCCCGTCGCCTTCACCAGCGCCGCGACCTCGTCCCAGCTCGCGAGCCGGCTCGCGACGGGGCGGTCGTCGGCCGTCTGGTGGTTGAGGGTGCGCGAGGTCGTGAAGCCCATGGCCCCCGCGCGCAGGCTCGACCGCAGCTCGCGCAGCATCGCCTCGAGATCGGCGGGGCTGGCCTCGTCGGTGAACGCGCGCTCGCCCATGACGTAGGTCCGCAGCGCCGAGTGGCCGACATAGCCCGAGTAGTGGATGCCTTTCGGCAGGCGATCGACGACGTCGAGGTATTCGCCGAAGGTCTCGAAGCCCCAGGTGATCGCCTTCGCCATCGCGGCGGGCGAGATGTCCTCGGCGCGTTCGAGGTTGCGGACGACCAGCTCGCGGGCATCGGGGCGCGAGGGAGCCAGGGTGAAGCCGCAATTGCCCATCACGACGGTCGTGATGCCGTGGTAGGAGCTGCAGGTCCCGAGCGCGTCCCAGTAGATCTGGGCATCCATGTGGGTATGGCCGTCGATGAAGCCCGGGGCCACGGCATGGCCCTCGGCGTCGAGGGTCTCGCGGGCCGAGACCCCGGCCAGACGCCCGATCTCGACGATCCGCCCCTTCTCGATGGCGACATCGGCAGGACGGCCCGGGGCGCCAGTGCCATCGACGACGAGACCGTTTCGAATCAGCAGGTCGTAAGCCATGGCGTCATGCTCCTCGTTGGCCGGGCGCGCGCTGGACGGCCCCGGCCGACCCGCCGGCCATGTTCTCGCGCCGGGCGGCCGCTGTCGAGGCGTCTCCCGTCTGCTAGCCTCGGCCCGCTCTCAGGCCTCCGCCGCCCCAGGCGGAGTCGTCCCGTGCGCCGGTAGCTCAGCTGGATAGAGCATCAGGCTTCGAACCTGAGGGTCGGGGGTTCGAATCCCTCCCGGCGCACCATTCGGTTTCCCGATCCTTCGACCTATCGTTCGCGAGATCGCTCCAGACCCGGAGCGAACCCGGAGATCTCGCGATGCCCGATCCGACCGCGCCTCGAGATCTTTCGGCGCCCCTCCCCATCCCCCGCAGCTGGTACCTCGCCCTGTATTCCGACGAGCTCCCGATCGGCGCCGTGCGCCCGCTCGAGTACGTCGATCGCAAGCTCGTCGCGTTCCGCGGCGAGGGCGGACGTGCCGCGATCGTCGACGCCCACTGTCCGCATCTCGGCGCCCATCTCGGGATCGGCGGTCGCGTCGAGGGTGACGCGCTGCGCTGCCCGTTCCACGGCTGGGCCTGGGACGGCGACGGCCGCTGCCGCGACATCCCCTACGCAAAGTCCATCCCGCCCGGCGCGCGCCTGCGGAGCTGGCCCGTCGTCGAGCGAAACGGCGCGCTCTGGTTCTGGTACGACCCGGCGGGCGCCGAGCCGGACTTCGAGGTCCCCGCCCTCGCCGAGTGGGGCGCTCCCGATTACGGCACCGACTTCCATCATCACGCCTGGACCGTCCGCACCCATCCCCAGGACATCCTCGAGAACGGCATCGACTGGCCGCATAGCCACCCGGTCCACGGCTTCGACCCGCCCCACGCCCCGATCAAGGGCTTCGACGGCCCGCAGTACCACTGGGGCGCGAGCACGGCCAAGGCGATCGAGCTCCTCGACGGGCGGCGCGAGGACTTCAGCTTCCGCGTCGAGACCTGGGGCCTCGGCCTCTCCCACGTCCGCTATCGCGGCCTCTTCTCGGTCGTCTTCCAGATCGGCCATACGCCGATCGACGCGACCCGGACGCAGATCCGCTTCTCGATCCTGTCTCGCGCCTCCGATCGCCGCGATCCCGCGATCGCCGAAGCGCTGCGCCGCTACGAGGCGGACAACGTGCGGACCTTCGAGCAGGACTTCCCGATCTGGGAGAACAAGATCTACCGCGAGCGCCCGCTGCTCTGCGACGGCGACGGTCCGATCCAGGAGTTCCGCCGCTGGGCGGCGCAGTTCTACGCGCCGGTCGCCCGGCGCGAGGACGCCTAGGCGAAGCGCGGCGGCACCGGCGACGCCGCGATGACGTCCGAGAGCGACTTCTCGATGTCGAGGCGCCAGGTCCGGTAGCGCTCGGCGTCATGCGCATGGGTGAAGATCGCAAACTGCTTCTTCTCGATGGCGTCCGCGACGAGCGTGCCGACGGCCTCGGGCTCGACCGGCGTCCGCATCTCTTCGGGGAAGTAGAGCCAATCGCCTCGCCGGTCGGCGGGCACGCCCGAGAACCGCGCCGTCTCCCCGAGATTCGTCGACACGAGGCCCGGACAGAGCACCGACACGTCGACGCCCTGCGGCCGCAGCGCCCGTGCCATCACCTCCGAATAGCCGTAGGCCGCAAATTTCGACGTGATGTACGGGCCGGCGTCCCACGAGTAGGCCCAGATGCCGGCGACGGACGCCGTGTTCACGACATGACCCGAGCCCCGGGCCACCATCGCCGGCACGAACGCGCGCACCCCGCGCACGATGCCCAGCACGTTGACGTCGAGGATCCACTGCCAATCGGCGATCTCGGCCCGTTCCGGCGGCCCGAGTACCGAGACCCCGGCGTTGTTGCAGAGCACGTCGACCCGCCCGAAGCGGCGCAGGGTCTCGTCGCGAAAGGCCTCGACGTCGGCATCGCTCGTGACGTCGCAGCGGCGACCCATCGCCTCGACACCGAGCCCCTCGAGCAGGGCGACCGTTTCCGCAAGGCGCGCATCATGGACGTCCGCGATCGCGACCTTCGCGCCCCGCTTCGCCAGCGCGAGCGCGATGCCGCGCCCGATCCCGCTCGCGCCGCCGGTCACGACGGCAGTCTTTCCCTCGAAGCTCTTCCCGCTCATGCTCGTTCTCCTGATGGGGGCTCCTGATGCAGGCCCTCGGTATGCCCTCTCGACTCGCCGTGCGGCCCCGTCGGGACTTGCGCTCGCGGCCTCAAACCCTTCCGACCGCCATCCCGAACCGCTCCGACATCGGAATCGGCGAGCTGAGCGGGGCGAAATGATCCTGCCGGATCGATTCGCGGGTCGGCAGCTCGACGCGCGAGAAGCCCGCCTCGAGCAGCGCCGCCTGCATCTCTTCCGGCGTGTACC
Source organism: Myxococcota bacterium (assembly GCA_044379055.1). Lineage (GTDB taxonomy): Bacteria > Myxococcota_A > UBA9160 > UBA9160 > UBA4427 > UBA4427. The sequence continues at coordinate 11,669 of JBIPOQ010000024.1, read as the reverse complement.
GGTTGACCTGCGGCTCGCCGGCTCCCTTCAGCCAGGCCGACTGGGCGGCGAAGACGTCGCGGTAACGCTGGGGCAGCGACTCCATCGGAAACTGGTAGTCGAGCACGAGGGCGCTCCCGGGCGCGAGCAGCGCGCGCATCTCGGCGAGCGCGCGCCCGACCGTCTCCCTCGTCAGGTAGTAGACGACGCCGAGCCAGCTGACGACGGCGGGCGAATCGGGCTGGAACGCGGTACCGCGCAGCGCGGACGTGACCGAAGACTTCTCGAAATCGCATTCGACGAAGGACAGCGTCTCGGGAAGCGGCTCGCCGAGCTCGGCGAGTCGGCGGCGCTTCCAGCGCTGCGTCGCCGGATGATCGACCTCGAAGACCCGCAGATCGGCGAGCGCCGCCGGTCGCCGGAGCGCGAAGGAGTCGAGGCCGGCGCCGAGCACGACGAGCTGGCGAACGCCCGCGGCGTACGCGTTGGCGACGCAAGCCTCGGCGAAGCGCGCACGGAACGGCAGGAAGAGCCGGTTCTCGAGCAGGATCCAGGGCGCGCCGTCGCCGTAGGCGGCGATCCGCTTCTCGGCGTCCTCCCCGAGCAGCCGCTCGGCGATCCGGTCTTCCAGCAGATGCGGCGGCGGGTCGAAGCGCAGATGAGCGGCGCGGGCCGCGGCGACCTGGAGAGCGGTCTGACTCGGCTCGCCTTCGATCATCGCCCGGACGCCTCGCGAGCGGTCGCCGGATCGGCGAGGGAAACGGGCCGATCGGCGCCCCGCCTCACGCCGCGTCGCTCGCGATCAGCCGGCCGAGGGTCCGCAGCTGCTGCGTCGCGCCGCCGAGGGTCAGCTCGAGCTGGCGAGCGTAGACGTAGTAGCGGTGCAGCGGATACTCGCGGTCGACGCCGACGCCGCCGTGCAGATGCTGGGCGGCGCGCACGACCCGCGAGCCGCCCTGGGCCGCCCAGTATTTGGCGGTCGCGACGGCCGCCTCCGCGGGCAGCCCCGCGTCGATGCGCCAGGCCGCCTGGAGTGCCGTCAGGCGAACGCCTTCGGTATCGATGAAGGCATCGGCGGCGCGCTGGGCCACGGCCTGGAACGTCGCGATCGGCTGGTCGAACTGCTTGCGCGTCTTCGTGTACTCCGCCGTCAGCCGCAGGGCCTCCGAGCAGACCCCCGTCGCGAGCGCGCAGAGCGCCGCCGTCGCACGCAGCACGATCCACTCGACGATCTCGCGACCCTGCGCGATGGACCCGAGCAGCTCGCCCTTCGCCCCGTCGAGCTCGAGCAGCGACTCCGGCTGCTGGCTCGTCGTCGCGAGCGGCGTCTGCTTCACGCCCGCCGCCCCGCTCTCGACCAGGAACACGCCGACGCCGCCGTCGATCGTCGCCGGAACGAGGAGAAGGTCCGCGATCGTTCCCGCCGGCACGCAGAACTTGCGGCCCGTGAGGCGATAGGCCGATCCGTCCTTCGTCGCCCGCGACTCGGGAGCCGTCGGCTCGCGGTGGGGCTCGACGAGGGCCGCGGTCAACACGATCTCGCCGGTCGCCGCCCGGGGCAGCCAGGACTCTTTCTGCGCGGCGCTGCCGAAACGCGCGATCGGGAGCGCGCCGAGCACCATCGTCTCGAGCAGCGGCACCGGAGCCGCCGTGCGCCCGACCTGCTCGACGATGCCCGCGAGCGTGAGGAACCCCAGATCCGCACCGCCCTGCGCCTCCGGCACCGCCGCCGCGATGAGCCCCGCCTCCGCCAGCTTGCCCCAGAGCGCGCGATCGAAGCGTGGCTTTCCGGAGAGCTCGAGGGCGCGCAGGCGCTGCGGGGTGCAGGCGTCGCTCAGGATCTGGCGGGCCAGCTCGATCGCCGCCTGCTGTTCGTCGGAGTAGGAGAAGTCCATGCGGGATTGCCTCGAAGGATGGCGGAAGGAAACGAAGTCGGGCGCGTCAGTGTCGCGGGATGCGCGGCAGGCCGAGGCCGAAGAGCCCGATCAGATCGCGCTGGACCTCGTTCACGCCGCCGCCGAAGGTCAGGATCATCAGGCTCCGATAGAGCCCTTCGAGATGGCCCGAGGCGACCGCCTCGGGCGAGCCGCGCGTCAGGTACGCGCGCGGGCCGACGACCTCCATCATCAGCTGGAAGGCGTCGAGGTAGAACTCGGTCCCGAAGACCTTCGTCGCCGAAGCGTCGGCCGGGGCGAGCGCGCCCTTCTTCGCCGAGGACGCGACCTTCCAGTTCAGCAGCCGCAGGTACTCGGTCCCCGCGTAGACCTTCGCGAGATTGACCTGGACCCACTCCTCGTCGAGCAGTCGCCGGCCGTCCGCGAGCCGCGTCGCCTTCGCGTATTCGAGGGTCACGCCATAGGCGCGCTCCATGATGCCCGAGGAGCAGAGCGTGACGCGCTCGTGGTTCAGCTGGTTCGTGATGAGCTTCCAGCCCTTGTTCTCGCCGCCGACGAGGTTCTTCGCGGGAACGCGGACGTCGTCGAAGAAGACCTGGTTGATGTCGTGCTCGGAGAGCAGATGCAGCGGGTCGACCCGGATGCCCTTCGTCTTCATGTCGACGATGATCATCGAGATGCCGGCGTGCTTCGCGGCCGTCGGATCCGTGCGCACGGCGAGCCAGCAGTAGTCGGCCCCGCCCGCGAGGCTCGTCCAGGTCTTCTGGCCGTTGATGACGTAGTCGTCGCCGTCCCGGACCGCGCGACACTGGAGCGACGCGAGATCCGTGCCCGAGCCGGGCTCCGAATACCCGATGCAGAACTCGAGGTCGCCCGCGGCGATCTTCGGCAGGAAGAACTTCTTCTGCTCGTCGGTCCCGAAGCGCATGATCGTCGGCCCGACGGTGTTGACGGTCAGCATGGGCACCGGCGCCGCCGCCCGCATCGACTCGTCGAAGAAGATGAAATGGTCGACCTCGTCGCGGCCCTGCCCGCCGAACTCCTTCGGCCAGCCGAAGCAGAGCCAGCCGTCCTTCGACATCTGCTGGCGGATGGCCTTCGTCTTCGGCCCGATGCCGTGCTCGCGGAGCAGGTCCTCGCGGACGGCGGGCGTCAGCAGGCGGTCGTAGTAGGCGCGGAGCTCCTGGCGGAGCTTCTGCTGGTCGTCGGTGAGCCCGATGTACATCGATGGATCCTCGTGATGGGGTCCCGGGCGCGGCGCCGACCCGGGCGGGCCGGACGATATCATGCCCCGGAAGCCGGGGAAGCGTGGCCGGCCGGAGGGGTCAGAAATGGGCCCGCAGGGCCCGGATCCTCCCGAACGCATCGAGCCGGAACGTGTAGATCACGTCCATCGGCGCGGCAGCCGAGTCTCGCGCGAGCCCGGCCCGCACGTGCAGCGCGACCTCGTCTCCCCCGACGAGCGGCTCGCCGATCCGCTCGAAGCGGAGTCGGCCGTTCCGGGCATGGGTCTCCCGGTAGAAGGCGCGGATCGCCTCCCGACCGCGTACGAGCGGCCCTCCGACGGGATCCTCGAGCGTCGCGTCGTCGCCGAAGAGGGCGACGACGGCCTCGAGATCGTTGGCCGCGTGGGCGGCGAGATAGCGCTCGACGACGGCGACGGCCGGAGCGACTTCGACGCGCGCGCTCATCGGGACGCGCGCTCGCGCGGCAGGCGCTGGAAGACGGCGCCCTCGCCGGCGCCGAGCGCGCCGGCCCAGAGCATCTCCTCCCGGATCGCCCGGCGATGGAGATGGGCGGCGATCGACCGATCGGCGTCCGGTCCGCTCGCTTCGATGAAGCGCACGAGCGCCGCATCGCCCTCGGCCGTGTCGCGCGGTCGCGCGCCGAGGAGAGCGCCGAGATCGTCGAGTTCCCGGCGCTCGAGCTCGGGTCCGAAGGCGTCGACGTTGCGCAGATGGACGAGCAGCCGCGAGGCGAGATCGATGCGGTAGCGGGCGTAGTCGTCGGGGGCGGCGGGCCGGTGCTCGTCGCGGAGATTCTCCTCGAGCAGCGCGAAGACGGGCGTCCGGTCCGAGACCAGACCGGCCGGGCGGTCGGGCGGCTCGACCTCGACACCGAGGGCTTCGACGAGGGCCTCGGCCGTCGCGCGCTTGTACGACACGTCCTGCGCGTACCACTCGGCGTGATCCGTCCGCGGCTGCATGCTCTGGACGACGCCCGCGAGGGCCAGCGGCGTGATCAGCATCGCCTTGACCGTGTAGTAGGCGAGCTTGTCCCGCTCGACCGGGATCCCGGAGAGCGTCTCGTAGCGCGAGAGCCAGCGCCCGAGATCGATTCCCGGGTTGTAGAAATCGCGGGTCCGGATCTGGGCGAGGTCGAGGATCGGGTCGCCGAGATGGGCGAACTCCCAGTCGATGATGGCGGTGACCCGGTCGCCCGAGAAGAGAAACTGGCCGGGACCCGTGTCGCCCTGGACGAGCGACAGGCGCTTCGGCGGCGCGGGCAGGTTCCGGCGCAGCCAGCGGACGGCGAACTCGACGAGGGGGACCGGCCGGCGTAGCGCCATCCGATAGGCGCGCTCCCAGGCGGCGAGATCGTGGAGCACGCAGGCCTCGTCGCTGGCCGGTGCTGCGATCCCCGCTGCGACGAAGAGCGCAGGGTCGAGAGCGTGGACCCGCGCGAGCTCGCCGAGGAAGTCGTCGTCGAGCGCATCGCGGACGGGTCCCGGCGCGAGGGTCGTGTAGTCGAAATCGCCGGCGACCCGCTCCATCAACATGCCGGCGGGGTCGGCACAGAAGCCGTAGACCTTCGGCACGCGGGCGCCCGAAGCCGCGAGGGCCTCGAGCACGCGGAACTCGCGCTCGAGCGTGAACTCGCGGGAGATCAGCTGCTCGTCGCCTCGGTCCATCCGCGCATAACATGCAAGTCGCTCGCCGCCGCGCTCGAGCTCGAGGAACCAGGCCGGACGTCCGCCGGACCGGCGCTCGCCCTGGCGCTCGGAGCGAACGACCCGCCCGCCGACCGCCCCCTCGGCCCAACGCCGAAACCGATCGAACTCCGAATCTTCCATGCCCGAGCGCCCTCCTCGCCGCGTCCGATCGACGGCTCTCCGCGTCGCGATCGCGCGATCGGACGACGGCCGGGAGCGTAACACCGCCCCGGAATCGATGGTCTGCACCCGTCGTCGACCCGGCATTCTCCCGAGTCGCGTCGCGTCCGCCCCGCCGCGACACACCGCGACGCGCCGATTCGGTCGACGCCCCCTTCGAACGTGCCGCCGCCGCGATCGGTGCGGGCCCCGGAATCCGCGGCGAGACGCTCGCGATCGTGAAGCGCCTCGTCGGCCTGATGGGCGGCGCGATCGGTCTCGAGAGCCATCCCGGTCAGGGCGCCACGTTCTGGTTCAAGGCTCGCCTGCAGAAGGCCGCCAGCAGCCCGGTCGCGCTCGAGCCCCCGGCCCCCCCCGCGATCGAGGCGGCACGCGGAGGCGATGCGTCTCGGATCCCGATCGTCGCCCTGACGGCTCACGCCATGTCCGGAGACCGCGAGCCGTGTCTCGGCGCCGGGATGGACGACGATCTGACGAAGCCCTTCACCCGCCGCTCGCTCGGCGAGATGCTCGAGCACCGGGCGCCCATCGGGGCGCGGACGGTCGACGAGCGCTAGGCGCTGATCCGCTTGCGCCAGCGGCCCTCGCGGAAGGCGGCGAGGAGCTTGCGGGCCCGCCCCGCCTGCTCTTCGGGCCGGGCATGGCTGACGCGCAGGAAATCGTTCATGCCGACGATGCGGGCGACGTCCTGATTCGACGCGCGACAGAAGCCCATCGTCCAGTCTTCGAAGGACCGGTCCTTGATCGTCTCGCGGATCAGCTTCGTCATCAGGGTATGGCGCGGATCGAGCTCGATGCACCGATAGAGACCGTCGACTTCCTCGGCCGGCCCTTCGAGAACCTGGAAGTAGCTGCCTTCCGCGTAGAGGAGCATGCCCGTGAGCCCCTTCGATTCGTTGTGGACCCGGGCCTTCGAGAGCAGCGCCGTCAGCTCCTCCTCGTCGAAGGGGCGAAGGGCTGCGCCCGTGTAGATGCACTGGACCAGCTCGACCTCGTCCTCGTCGACGGCCTCGATCCCCTCGCCTCCGCTCGACATCGATCGATTCTCATCGAAGGTACGCTCGGTCGATCGGAACCGATCGGCGCGACTTGAGTCGGCGGATCGCCGCGGGGCGCGCGTTCGGCGCGTCTCGGGGATTCCCAGAGCCCGGACCGGGGACCCCACCCGGTGTCGCCGAGCCCGGAGCGCCTCGACCCGCGAGGGCCTGGCTCCCCGCAGCGCCCCCCCGGCGCCTCAGCCCCGGGCCGCTTCGCTCGATCCGAGGTCCCGCAGGACGCTCCGGCTCGCGATCCAGAGGCAGAGAGCGGAGCCGAGATGGGCCGTCAGGGCGACGAGCAGCGAATAGCGGATCGATTCGACGCCGAAGCGCGGCGCCCCGACCTCGTTCAGCCAGCCGACGACGGGCGGCGCGATGCCGAGGCCGAGCAGCGTGTTGCAGCTGACGACGAGCGCCGCGGCGAGCGCGCGCATGCGCGGGACGACGACGGTCTGTACCACGCTGTAGAAGGGCCCGAAGCAGCTCCCGGTCAGCACCGAGACCGGCGCGAGCAGCCACATCGCCGCTCCCGCCGACGAAGCGAGCACGAAGCCCATCGCGAAGGGGAACGCCGCGATCAAGGCCAGCGCCGGCTGCCAGAGCAGCCAGCGCCGATCGCGGCGCGCGAGGCGATCCGCGAGCGCGCCCCCGACGAGAGTCCCGACCGCCGTCAGCAGACCCGAGGCGAAGGCGAGTCGCGCGCCGGCCTCGCCGGTCGAGACGCCGTGGACGCGCATCAGGTACGGCACGCTCCAGCCGAGCACGGCATACATGCCAACCGAGTGCAGTCCCGACGCGAAGAAGACCGATCGCACCGAGGGCACCGCGAACAGCGCACGCAGGGCCTGCGTGAACGGAATCTCCACCTCGGCGGCACCCTCGACGCCAGCCCGTCTCGCCTCGGAGGCGCCTCGCACCGGCTCGGGCACGCTGAAGCGGATCAACGCCGCGAGGATCAGGCCCGGCGCGCCGAAGGCCATGAAGGCGACCCGCCAGCCGTAGGCCTCGGCCAGCCAGCCGCCCAGGGCGAACACCAGGATCGACCCGATCGGGCCCCCGATCGCGAGGATCGCGAGGGCGGTCGCGCGTCGCTCCGGCGGAAAGGCGTCGGACAGCAGCGACTGGGCCGGTGGACCGCCCGCGGCCTCGCCGATGCCGACGCCGACCCGGATCGCGAAGATCTCGCCGAAGGTGCGCGCGAAGCCCGTCAGGAAGGTGAGCCCGCTCCAGACGGCGAGGCCGAGGGCGATGATCGAGCGCCGCACGCCGCGATCGGCGGCGACCGCGATCGGAATGCCCGCCGTGCCGTGCAGAAGCGCGAAGGCCGTCCCGGTCAGCAGGCCCATCGCCGCGTCCGAGACCGCGAACTCGCGCTTGATCGGCTCGATCAGCACGGAGAGGAGCTGGCGATCCATCACGTTGAGGGCCGTGACGCACGCCATCAGGAAGAGGACGTAGCCCGGTCGAACGGGGCGATCGGTCAAGTTGCGGTCCTCGTCCGGATTCAGGATCGGATCCCCTGCCCCGCCCCGTGCGCGGCGCATTCAGTCGCTAGCATAGTCGGGCCTTCGCGCGCTCGGGCTCGAGGTCGGCGCAGGCGATCGCGAGAACGGCCCCGGCGCGACCCTGCACGACCGCTCGACTCGCGAGGCGGGAAACGATCCGAACGATGCGCGACGCATCCGACAGGAGAATCGATGCAGGCAGCGATCATCACGGGCAGGCAGCAGATCGAGTCGCGCGCGTTCCCCGATCCGGTGCTCCGCTCCGGCGGCGCGATCGTCGACGTGACCTGGTGCGGCATCTGCGGAACCGACGTCCACGCGTTCTACTCCGGCGATCCCTATCCGCCGGGCCTCTGCGGCCATGAGTGGATGGGACGCGTGCGGGACGTCGCCGACGACGTGACGAGCCTCGCGCCCGGGGATCGCGTCAGCGTCGGCATCCTGCCGCCCTGCGGCGAGTGCGTCCCCTGCCGCGCGGGGCTCGGCGCCTGGTGCATGCTCGCCATGATGTCGCTCGGGGGCGGCGATCCCCGCGGCTCGGCCCACGGCGCCTTCGCGCCCCGCATCGCCGCGAGCGCCGCACGGCTCGTCCGCGTCCCGGATGCGATCTCCGACGCGGCCGCCGCGCTGATCGAGCCGGCGACGGTCGCCTACCACGGTGTGCGCCTCGGCCACATCCGGCTCGGCGACTTCGCCGTCGTCCAGGGCGCCGGACCGATCGGGCTCTTCGCGCTCCAGTGGGTCCGCCATGCGGGCGCCCGGGAGGTGGTCGTGGTCGAGCCTTCGCCTGCACGGGCCCGCCTCGCCCGCGAGCTCGGCGCGACGACGACCTGTCTCCCCTCGGAGATCGCCGAGGTCGTCGCCGAGGGCACGGGCGGGCTCGGCGCGGATGCGGTCGTCGAATGCGCCGGACGACCGGAGACGATCCAGTCGGCGGTCGACCTCGTCCGGCGTGGCGGCAGTGTGACCCTGATCGGCCTCTCGGACCGGGATGCGACGATCCGCCCCGGGATCTGGCTGATGAAGGAAGTCACGGTGCGCTGCTCGATCGCCTACGAGCAGCGAGATTTCGGCTGCGTCGTCGACATGCTCGCCGATGGACGCGTGCGCGCCGATCCGCTCCACACGCGCACCGTCGGGCTCTCGCAGCTCGCGGAGGCGATGACCGAGCTCGGCGCCGGCCCGGCGCAGGACGTGAAGATCCTCGTCGACCCGCACGCGTAGCGTCCTGCCTCGCTGCTGCGGCGAATCGTCTCGCCGTCGGAGATCCGACCGAGCGCGCCGAGCCGATGCACCCATCCGATGCACGCAGCCGGCTCTCGACCCCGCACGTCATTGCCTATCGTGTCCTCGCGAGGCGGCCTTTTCCGCCGCCCGACCTCGAGGAGCCCGCGATGGGACTCGCCGGAAACGCAGCGATCGTCGGCCTCGCTGAATGGACGCCCGAGCGCAAGTTCGCGGGCGAGCCGCGCTTCACGATCGAGCAGTATGCCGAGCTCGCTCGCCTCGCCCTCGAGGACGCCGGTCTCGAAGCGAACGAGGTCGACGGCCTCGTGACGGCGCGCATCGGCGAGTCGTCGAACTTCATGCCCGCGACCGTCGCCGAGTACTGCGGCTTCGCCGTGAACTTCGCGGAGCTCGTCGATCTCGGCGGCGCGAACGCGGTCGGCATGGTCTGGCGGGCGGCGGCGGCGATCGAGCTCGGGCTCGCGAACGTCGTGGTCTGCGCGATTCCGGCGCGGCCGACGCCCCGTCGGCCCGGCACGAGCGAATTGCCCGATCCGCGCTGGCTCTTCGGCGCGTCGTCGCCCGAGTACGGCTCGCCCCAGGCGGAGTTCGAGATCCCCTACGGCCATCTCGCCCAGAACGCGGGCTATGCGCTGATCGCCCAGCGTTATGCGGCCGTCCACGGTTACGACCCGCGCGCGATGGCGAAGATCGCGGTCGACCAGCGGACGAACGCCTGCGCCAACCCCGAGGCGATCTTCCACGGCCAGCCGCTCACGATCGACGACGTGCTCGCGAGCAAGCTCGTCGCCGATCCGCTGCGTCTGCTCGAGATCGTGATGCCCGTCCACGGCGGTCATGCCGTCGTCGTCGCCCGCCAGGACCGGGCGAAGCGTTCGTCCCATCGCCCCGTCTTCGTGCGCGGCTGCGGCGAGCATCTCGCGATCAAGTCGCCGAGCTATGCGAAGGATCTGCTCGCGACTCCCGTCGGTCCCGCCAGCGAGTCGGCCTTCCGGATGGCGGGCGTCCGCCGGGACGAGATCGATCTCGCCTGCCTCTACGATTGCTACACGATCACCGTCCTGCTGACCCTCGAAGACGCGGGCTTCTGCAAGAAGGGCCAGGGCCTCGACTTCGTCCGCGACCACGACCTGACCTTCCGCGGCGACTTCCCCCTCAACACCCACGGCGGCCAGCTCTCCTACGGCCAGGCCGGCGCGGCGGGCGGCATGTCGCAGGTCGGCGAGGCCGTGCGCCAGATCCGTCATGACGCCGGCGCCCGTCAGCTCGCCCGCTGCGACACGGCCTTCGTCTCGGGGACCGGTGGCGTGATGAGCGAGCAGTCGGCGCTGATCCTGCGCGGTGCCTGAGTCCGGAACGCGTCGAAGCCGAAGAAGGAATCAGCATGGAATCCCGCCCTCCCGCTCTCGCGAAGCCGCTCCCCTTGGCGACGCCCACGTCGTGGCCCTTCTGGGAGGGGCTGCGGAGGGGCGAGGTCCGGATCCAGCGCTGCGAGGCGTGTCGCGCCTGGGTCTTCTATCCGCGCACGAACTGCCCGGAATGCCTGTCCCCGCGCCTGGCCTGGCAGACGGTCTCCGGCACCGGTCGGCTCCACACGTTCACCTTCGCGCGGATCCCGACGGCGCCCTTCTTCGCCGACGAGGTCCCGCAGAAGCTCGCCGTGATCGAGCTCGACGAGGGCGTGCGGATCCCCTCGACCCTCGTCGGCGTCGACGAGGACGCGATCGAGATCGGCATGCGCGTCGTCCCGGTCTTCGAGCCGACGCAGGGGGGCGAGTCCGTGCTGCTGCGCTTCACGAAGGCCGACGCGGCCTGAGCCCCGAGCCGCTCAGAACGTGAAGGAGAGGTTCGTCGTCGCCTCGCCGCGGGTGTAGGCGTTGCCGATGCGTGTGAAGCTCGTATCGATCGTCCAGAAGATCGATTCCCGCAGCTTCAGCACGTACGCGAGTCGGGCGTGGCCGCCGAGCTCGAAGCGGATGCCCTGCCCGCCTTCCTGCACGAACTGCGCGGCGGGACCGCCCTCGAGCACGAGCTCGTGCCGCCCGGCCCACTCGCCGTCGATCCGCAGGCCCGGCACCTGCTCGACGAAGAGCTGTGGGCTGAAGTAGGCGCCGGCCTGCGGATCCTCTGCGGTCGGATTCAGGCCGAAGGCGTCGTCGCGGTAGTGGTACACGTTCGCGCGATAGAAGGGCGAGAGCTCGAGGACACCGAGGTCCGCGACCTCCGCCGCGACCTCGCCACGGATCCCGACGAAGGGATTCGCGTCGATCTCGTACGCATCGACCCAGCCCGCATACGGCTCGAGAAAGGCCGACACGCGTTGGTCCGGCCGATCCGGCCGCGACAATCGACCGGCGAAGCGATTCTCGCGGGCGGCGCCGATCTCCCGACGGACGACGTCGACGCCGTCGTCGAAGGTGACCTCCTCGCCGACCAGCGCCGTGAACGAATCGAAGCGCAGCTTCCGTTCGAAGCCGACGCGCCAGTCGAAGCGCTCTCCCGCCTGCGCGAAGGCCGCTCGGCCGACGACGTCGCGGGCGCTCCCGGTGAGCGCGTGATACCCGATGCCGACCTCGACCCGCCGCTCCGGATTCAACCGATACTCCGCATCGAGCTCGAAGTAGCCGGCGGCCTGGTTCTGGCCGGACACGCCGGCCTCGTCGATGTCGGCGGAGCGGAAATAGTCCTCGAAGCCCGCCTCCAGCGCGAGCGAGAGGAAGGGCGTCACGTCCCCCCTGCCCTGCGCCGCCAGCACGACCCCGCGCAGCTCGGTCTTCGAACCGCCCTCCTGGAAGAATCCGCGGGCGACCGGTCCTGCGCGCCGCTCGCGGCCGCGAAGCAGATCGGTGCGCAGCGAGGCCGTGTCCCGCTCCCGGGCGCCGTAGCGGACGGC
>JBIPOQ010000325.1:0-4709 GCA_044379055.1 Myxococcota bacterium | reverse complement strand
GATCCTGAAGCCGATCGCGGCGGCTGCGCCGACGGCCTCCGACGCCGAGACGTCCCCGGACGCCGCCCTCGAGGTCTCGGCGGCGGCCGAGGAGATCGCGAAGGATCCTGCCCCCCTCGTCGCCTCCTCGCCTTCGGATCCGGCCGCCGCGCGGACGTACGACTGGGAAGAGATCCATCCTCGCGCGGCGACCCTCGGGCGCCAGGCAGCCCTCGTCGAACGCGCCGATCGGGTCGCGAAGCTCGAGCCCGGGCCCATCGCCGCGGAACAGGGGCCGAGCCCGAAGGAATTGCGTCCGCCCTCGGCGCCGAGCGTCGACGTCGCACCGCTGCGCGCGCAACTCCAGGCGAGCGAAGCACGCGTCCGCGAGCTCGAAGCCACGACCCGCGAGCTCACCGCGTCCCTCGAAGCGAAGGAGCACGCCCTCGCGACCCGCGTGCCCCCCGCCGAGCCCGAGAAGGAAGCCGACGCTCTCCAGCTCGAGCTCGACGGCCTCGGCCAGGAACGCGATCGGCTCGGCGATGCCCTCGCCGCCGCCCATACCGCCCGCGCGGAAGCCGAATCCCGGGCCGAACGACTCGAAGCGGCCCTGCGTGCCGCCCGGGGCCCGAGCGGGCCGGTGCCCGAAGGCGATCGAGCGCTGCGGGCCGAGGTCATCGGTCTTCGGCGACGCCTCGAAGAATCCGGGGCGGAGAGCCGCAGGCTGCGCGAGACGGTCGATGTCCAGGCGACGGACCTCGCGATCGCCCGGGCCCACCGCGACGATCGCCAGAACGAGATCGATCAGCTGCGCGAACGCATCGACACGCTCGAGTCCGAACGAGCGGCCCAGGTCGAACGCCTCGACGAAGCGCTCGCTCGACAACGCGAGCTGCTCGCCCTCGTCTCGCGGATCCAGGCCGAGAACGTCGAGCTGCGCAGCACCCAGGCTGCTCTCGAGGAGACGCTCGAGGCGCGGGATCTCGAGATCAGCGCGCGCGAGGAGCATCTCCTCGTCACCCGTCGCGGCCTCACCGCCCGGGACGAGCAGCTGATCGATGCCGCCGAGCGACTCGAGCAGGCTCGTCATCGCCACGAGCTGATCGAGGCCGAGCTCGAGCGCGCCCGCCTCGGTCAGGCCGAGCTCGAGGACAAGCTGCTCCGCCGGGAGGCCCGGATCACCAGCCTCTCGAAGACCCTGACACGGATCGAGGAGGCGATCGGGCGCCCGGCCGCCGAGCGTTCGATCCCGACGTCGATCGCGCAGACCGCGCCGCCGCAGCCGACCCGGACGAGCGAGCGAAAGGACCCGCCGATCGCGAGTCTCGCTCCGCCGGCCGCGCCGATCGATGCGCCCGCGCCGCTCGCGCCTCCGGTCGCCCTGCCCCCCGCGCTCGTCGCGTGGCGCAACGAGAAGATCCGGGCGCTCAGCGGCGCCGCCACGGGGCTCGCGGACTTCCTGGCCCGTGGCCTCGTCGACCCCGTCGCAGGCCCGAGCCCGTCCGGGCTCCGGATCCTGAGCCTCGGCGGTGCCGACCCGGAGGCCGAGGTCGAGCTCGCCGCCGCCCTCGAGGCGCTGGGCGTGCCGGCAGTCTCGATTCACGTCATCGAGGCGGACGAAGCGGCCGCGGAGCCCCGACGGCGGGCCATCGAATCCGCCGGTCGCGGCGATTCGATCACGATCGGGCATTGGCACGAGGATGCGATCGCGTCCGACGTCGAGATGGATGCGTTGCTGCTCGGCGACGCTCTCTGGCACCAGCCGGACCCGGATTCGGTTCTCGACCGCCTCGCTTCGGGGCTGCGCGCAGACGGCGTCGTGTTGTTCGTCGATCGGATCGCAGGCGGTGCGCTCGAGCTCTCGCCGACGACGTGCGAAAAGCTGGCCGAGCTCTGGCAGGTCCTGCCGGAGAGCTGGATCACGACGGATGCCTTCGCGTCGACGCCGAGCCCCGGCGAAGACGGGGGCGTCGTCGCACCCGCATGCGATCTCCTGACCGCTCTCGACGCGCGCTTCGTGCCCCGGACGACGATCGGCTTCGGTCACATCGTGGATCTCGCCGTCGGTCCGACCCGCGGCCCGATCGTCTCGCTCCCCGGGTCCGCGGCGGAGGCATTCCTCACGTCCATCGACGCCCTCGACGAGAGTCGTTCGATCGCCGAAGGCCTGCCGCCCCGACACGGGGTCGCCATCTTCGTCCGGCGGGAGCAAGGCGATGCCGCTCTCGCCGAAAGACCTGCGGAGATCCTCGGGCTCGAGTGGGCGATCGGCTCGCGTTAGGCGAGCAACGCGGGCACGACGACCGAGATCCGACCCCGGCCCCGCCCCTCGAGCGTCGCCCCGAGGCGTTCCGCAATCACCTGCATGCCCGAGACGGCCTCGAGCTCGGTATCGCCGGCGTCGACTTCGAAGCACAGGCGATCACCGTCGCTCTCCGTGACCTCGAGCGCGACCCGACTCGCCCTCGTCGCATCGAGGGCCTCGCGCCCGAGCGAGACGAGAAGCCCCCCGAGCCAGAGCGGGTCCTGCCGGAACTCGCGCGGCAACGATCTCTCGCAGCGCAGATCGAGGGTCAGCCCGCGCGTCGCAGCCTCCCGCTCGAGACAGCCTCGCACGTCCGCGAGCCAATCTCGCAGCACGATGCGCTCGGGACGGACCTGGACCTCGCCGGGCTCCGCCTCCGGATCGCCAGGCTCGAGATGCGCGCCGGCTCGGGCGCCGGAGGACATCGACGCGGCGCGAGAGGCCCGGGACGAGACAGCCCCGCGCGGAAAGCCCGAAACCGTCGTTCCGGCCCCGACGGACAGCCTCGCCCGGTCCCGACCCCAGGAGAATGAGGCAGCGGCCAGCCCCGTCAGGGCGGCCCAGACCGCGAGCCATGGGCTCCCGACGACGGCCCGTCCGAGCGACGGCGGGGCATCCCTTTCGAGCCAATAGGCCAGCTCGACCGGCCCCTCGTCGGTACCCGAGGCAGGCATCAGGAGGCTCCTTACCCCGTCGCCCGCAACGACCGCCGCAGGGATCTCCGGCGCGAGTCCTTCCTCTCCGAGCAGCGCGGCGATCGGACCGATCGGAGCGTCGCTCGGGGTACCCAGAATCTGGCCATCGGGCGTGACGAGGGCGAATCGCGTGCTGCCCGTCGAGATCGAACCGAGCCGGTTCGCGAGCGGTACGAGATCGACGGTCGCGACGAGCACGCCCTGGACGACCTCATCGGCGGAGTGGAGCGCGAGAACCGTCTGCACCGTCGCACCGCCCGCGTTCTCCGCCCCGCCGTGCGTGATCGCGCCGCGCGTCATGCGGCGGCCATTCGCGGCGATCGCGGCCTGAACCCCGTCCGAATACCAGAGCACCTTGGCCCGCGCGTCGCGCTGCTCTGCCTCGTCGGCGACGGACGGACCTCCATCGGGCTCGACACGGGCCGAGTAGAGCCCCGTCGAACCCGCGACCAGGAGCTCGACGGCCCGAACGTCGTCCGTCCCTTCGAGGGCGCGGCGCAAGAGCGTGTCTCGCTGTCGCAAGACCGCCGGATCCGACGCGGAAGCGTCGGCCATGCCCATCCGGGTCCAGCTTCCGGTGCTGCGCAGCTCGATGCGAAGCCGCGCGAGGAGCGCGTGGATGCGCGCCTCGTCGGCCTGACGAAGCGCGTCGGCGACTCGAGCCAGCTCCCGCAGCGACGCATCGCCGGACTCGATCGCGCGCTTCTGATCGTTCGCGAGATCGAGTCCGCCCAGTCCGATGGCGGCGACGAGGAGTCCGACCGCGGCCCAGGCGAGCCTGCGCGGCCCGCTCCCGCCCGTGATCACCGTTCGCGAGGCTCCGGTCTTCTTCGCCACGATCGCGTGCTCCCTCTCGCCCGAGCGGGCGCGCAGTGCGAGACGCGAGAGTCCCGCTCTCGTGTGCATCGGCGGAGAGCGGAGTTGCGCTTGAGGGGAACCGGAGTTGCGCGCTCCCGGTCCTGCTCTGTCGCCGTCGGACGAGGCGACGGATCCGGCCTTCCCTGGAGCATCTGCTCCATCTTTTCGTCGAGCACGACGCCCGAAGCCGTCGCGAGCGCGATCCGACCGGGATAGCGTTGTCCGCATGAAAGCCCGTGGCGCGCTCGGCATCATCGTGAATCCCCATTCCGGTCGGGACGCTCGGCGTCTCTTCGCCCGCGCCGGCACGTCGACGATCGACGACAAGCGCAACCAGGTGACCCGCATCGTCGTCGGCGCGGCGGCCGCCGGCTGTCCGCGCGTCCTGCTCTCGCGGGACTCCTTCCGGATCGCGTCGGCAGCGACCGACGCCCTCGACCTGCCGATCGAGATCGAGCTCCTCGACCTGCCGACGACGGGCCACGCCCGGGACAGCGAGTCCGCCGCCCTCGCGATGCGCGAGGCGGGCTGTGGCGCGATCGTGACGCTCGGGGGCGACGGAACGAGTCGGACCGTGGTCCGCGCCTGGCGCGACGTCGTCCTGCTCCCTCTCTCGACCGGAACCAACAACGTCTTTCCCTTCCAGGTCGAGGCGACGGTGGCGGGTGCCGCGGCGGGACTCGTCGCCGCCGGCCGGCTCGCGCGGGAAGCCGCCGCCGAACGGGCGAAGATCGTGCTCGTCCGCCGCGACGACGGACGCGAGAGCCTGGCCTTGATCGATGCGGGGCTTCTCGTCGACGATCATCCCGGGAGCCTGCTCCAGGTCGACCCGGCGAAGCTCGCCCGCATCCTGCTGACCCGCGCCGAGCCGG
>JBIPOQ010000324.1:0-4733 GCA_044379055.1 Myxococcota bacterium | reverse complement strand
GACCCCGGCAGCAGCGAGCGCAGGATCGGGACGTTCGAGAGGATCTCGTTGGGCGCGCGGAAGAGGAAGATCCCGACCACCGCGCGGATCTCGACGGGACGCGGATTGGTGTCGATGCGGGCCTTCGAGTAGACGCGCAGGGGACCCTCGATCGCGAAGTCCTGGGAGTCGAGGCGGCCGTGTTCGAGATCGATCGTGGCCTTCATCGTCTCGTATCCGATCTCGTCCTCCTTCGCGAAGGGGTTGTAGCCCTCGGTCGCGCGGGTGAGGCGCAGCAGGAGCGGGACACCGAGGGCGACGCGGCCTTCGGTCGCCTCGGCGCGGATCCGGCCGTCGAGCTCGGCGACGAACGAGGTGTCGGGGCGGACCCGACCGGCGAGCGAGCCCGTCGCGGCGAGCCCGCCCGTGATCAGGTTCGGCGGGATCGCGATGAACTCCGAGAGCGATTCGAAGCGGCCGTCGGTGAGCGCGAAGGAGAGCTCGAGGCCGACGGTCTCGCCGTCCTCGAGCCCGACGACGCCGCGGGTCTCGATCGTGCCCTGGGGCGCGAGGGCGATGCCGACCTCGCGGGCGACGAGGTCCGTTCCGTCGAGGTGGAAATAACCGGTCGCGCGGGCGAAGGGCAGGCGCGGCCGCGGACGGAACTCCATCTCGACCCGACCCGAGCCCCAGCGCGTCGCGGGCCAGGCGGCCTGGGAGGCCGTCGCGCGTTCGGGTCGGGCCGTGGGGCCGGATTCGGCCTTCGAAGCCGGGATCGCGGCGGCCGAAGCGCTCGGGCGCGCGAAGGTCAGGTCGGCCTCGACGCGGCCCTGCTCGGAATCGCTCGAGTAGACGACCTCGCCCGACACGCTGGACCCGCCGAGGATGCCCTCGCGCAAGCCGATCTGGATGCCTCGCCGGACCGGAACGATCAGGACCTGGGCGTCGGTGAGCGGCCAGCGCAGCAGCGGATGCTCGAGACGGTCGATCTCGAGCCCGATCGCCTTGACCGGCGGAAGCGCGTTCGGGTCGCGCGGTCGCAGGATGCGGGCGAGGGGACGCAGACCGGGGATCGGCGGCGGATTCGCGCGGATCCGCTCGGCCCGGCGCGTCGTGCGGACGAGATGGGAGACGCCTTCGATCGCGAGGTCCATCTCGGGGAGCCATTCGCCGCGAAAGCGCCCGCGCGCGTTGCGCAGCAGGAGCTTGTCGCCGATCCACTCGACCTCGCCCGAGAGCTCCCGGATCGCATCGACGCTGTCCGACGCGACCTCGACGCGATCGAATCGGCCCGACAGCAGGAAGCCCTCCGGCAGATCCCGATCGGGTCCGCGCCAGAGGGCCTGCCAATCGCGCAGGGTCGCGGTCCCCGACGCTTCGATCTGCTGGATCCGCCCCGAGTCGACCCGCTCGACGAGGCGGTACATCGAGCGCGCCGTCTGGAACTCGCTCTCGAGGGAATCGACGAGGGACCGCACGTCCTCGAACTCGACGCCGACCAGACGGGTCTCGAGCCGGGTGCGCGAGGCCGGTCGCAGTGGCCGATCGAGGCTGGCTTCGAAATCGCTGCGGATGCGCTGGCCGCCGAGGCTGCCCTCGCGGATCCGCACCGCATCGCGATCGAGCTCGATGCGGGCCGCGAGCTCGAGCTTCTCGTAGGCGATGCGGTCCTGGGAGCGGGGCAGGACGAGCGAAGCGTGCTCGACCTGCGAGCGGAGCGACAGCGTGTTGCGGTCGGGGGCGTCGCGGGTCACGTGGAGCGAGGCCGACCAGCGCCCCGTCAGCCCGGCCAGGATCGGCAGCGAGGGCACGAGGGCCCGGGCGGTGCCGAGCGAGACGCCCTGCCACGACAGATCCCAGGTGAACGGCTGGTCCTCGTCGCGCCGCACCTTCAGGGCGATCGGGAAGGGGGCGTTGCGGCCGTCGACGACGACGGTGTCGAGCGTGAGCGAGCTCGTGTCGGACAGCCAGTCCCGCTCGGCGGCGAGCTGCAGGAGCTCGAGGCGCAGCGGCGCCGCCTCCGCGTCGATCCGGCGATCGACGAGGCTCACGGTGCCGTCCCGGATCTCGAACCGCCGGGCGAGCCGGAACCGGTCCGCCGCCTCCCGGGCCATCGGCTCCAGGGACTCGACGGCCCGGGCGAGGCCCTCGCCATAGACGTCGCCCGGATCGTCGGCCGGATCGGGATCGAGATCCGGCAGCGGGATCCCCGAGAAGCTTCCGTCGGCCTCGCGCTCGAGCCGCAGGCTCGGTCCCTCGAGCACGAGAGATCGCAGGGAGAGCTCCCCGATCAGGAGCGCGGGAATGTCGATCGCCGCCACGACGCGACCGGCACGCAGAAGCGGCTCGCCCCGGGCCTCGGGGCTCGGATGGATCCGGAGGTTGCGGACCGACAGGAGCAGGCCGCGCTCGAGCCGGAGATCGACGGCCGCGAGGGTCACCGCGCGCCCGAGGCGACGCGAGAGCTGGGCCTCGATCTCCCGATGGAGCAGGCGAGCGCCGGTGCCCGACCCGATCAGCCAGCCCGCGAGCGCCCCGAGAAGGAGGACGCCCGTCAGGAACAGGCGCAGCCAGCTTCGACGCACCGGGGGCCCCCCGCTGAAATTCCGATCACGCTAGCAGACGGGCACTTCCCGACGGCCTGGAGCACGCCTCGATTTCCCCTCGAATTGCCGGCGCACGAACCCTCATTTCGCATCACGACGACCTCTCCGATGCGCGTCCCTGGCACGCATCTCGCGTCCTCACGGCACTTCTCCTGCCGCGGCAGCCCGTGTGCGGATCGGCTTCCCAAGATCGTTCCAACTTCATGATTCGACTCAAGAAAGACACAGGGCTCGACGAATCCCCACTCGGTTCGACGGCAGTTCTCCGGGAGCGATTCCCGGAGCATCGGATGAATGGGGGTGTGACTTTGATGGGACAGATGGAAGCAGGCGAGCCGCTGGTGCCGAATCGGGTCCGCGAGCTGCGCGAGAACAAGCTGATGACGCAAGCCCAGCTCGCGCGCAAGGCGAAGGTGGCGCTGCGCACGATCCACAGTGTCGAAAAGGGCATGAACTGCCGCATGGACACGAAGCGCAAGATCCTGCTGGCGCTCGGCATGTCCTTCGAAGAGAAGGACCAGGTCTTTCCGCCGGCCAGCCGGTCGATGACCTTCCCGTCCACGCACTGAGCGTTCGGACGGGACGGGACGACGCCCCCGCGGCGCGTCCCGTACGACGGGATGCGCCCGGGCCCCCCGGCCCGGGCGCATTCAGTTGCTACCCTCGGGCTTCCGTTCGACGCCATGAGACGTCGAGGAGGTCCGCCCAATCACCGATCGAATCTCGCTCCTCGCCGACGTCGCCGAGATCGTCTCCCGGTCCCATGACCTCGAGCAGACCCTGGCCAACGTCACCGAGCTCGTGGCCAAGCGCCTCGACGCCGACGTCTGCTCGATCTACACGATCGACGCCGAGCAGCAGAAGCTGATCCTCGCCTCGACGATCGGTCTCGACGCCGTGGCCGTCGGCTCCGTCGAGATGCCCATCGGCGAGGGCCTGGTCGGCCTGGCCGCCGAGCGGGGCGAGCCGATCGCGATCGAGCATGCCCGCGAGCATCCGAAGTACCGGTATTTCCCCGAGACCGGCGAGGAGCGCTTCACGTCGCTGCTCGCCGCGCCGCTCGTCGTCCAGAGCGCGGTGATCGGCGTCATCGTGATCCAGACCGTCGAGGCGCGGCGCTTCGACGAGCCCGACATCGAGCTGCTCCAGACCTGTGCCTCGCTGCTGGCGCCGGTCGTCGTGAACGCCCAGTTGCTCGACCTGATGGCCTCGGGCGAGGACTACCGCGGCCACATCGTGGCGCGGATCGCGGACGCCGGGGATCGGCGCTCCCGGGCGGGCAGCGCGCGGCGGGGACCGCGGCAGGACAAGAACGTGACGCTGCGCGGCCTGGCGACGGCGCGGGGGGTCGCAATCGGTCCGATCTTCCGGATGGACCGCCAGATCGATCTCGACAAGATCGAGTACGTGCCGGCGGCCGACGTCGCGAAGGAACACTCGGACTTCGCGGCCGCGATGGCCGAGGCCCGGCGCGAGATCGCCGAGATGCGCGACGTCGTGCGGGATCGCTTCGGCCCCGAGTTCGCGGCGGTCTTCCATACCCAGATCCAGATCCTCGAGGACAAGGGCTTCGTCCAGAACGTGACCCAGGCCGTCGACGAGACCGGGAACGCGCGCGACGCGCTGCGCAAGGTCCTCGACACCTATCGCAAGACCTTCGAGCGGATCGAGGATCCGTATTTCCGCGAGCGCGGGACGGACATCGCCGACGTGGGCCAGCGCGTGATGCAGCGGCTGCTCGGTGTGCGCGACCATCTCGAGCCGATGCAGCGCGGCTCGGTCGTCGTCGTCGATCAGCTCCTGCCCGCGATCTTCGCGCAGCTCGAGATGGACAAGGTCGCCGCCATCGTCGCCGAGCACGGCGGCCTGACCTCCCACGGCGTGATCTTCGCGCGGACCCTCGAGATCCCCGCCGTGACCGGCGCGACCGGCCTGCTCGTCCTCGCGCGCAGCGGCGAGAAGGCGATCGTCGATGGCGCGACGGGCACGATCTACCTCTCGCCCGACGACGCCCTGACCCGCGAGTTCGAGCAGGCGCAGCACCGCCACGAGGTCGCCGTCGAGCATCTCGACGCGCTCCGCGAGCGCCCCGCCGAGACCCTCGACGGCCGCCGCATCAAGCTCTCCGCCAACGCCGGCCTGCTCGCC
>JBIPOQ010000323.1:0-4740 GCA_044379055.1 Myxococcota bacterium | reverse complement strand
GAGCCGTCGTGGTCTTGCGCCCGCCGTTGTTCGCGAGGGCGCGGCGGATCAGCCAGGCCTCGACCCGCTCGACGGCCTGGCGGAGGGTCTCGTCGGGGGCGGCGCCGTGGCCGATCGGCTCCAGGATCTCGACGAGCTTGCGCGAGAGGACCTTCGGCGTGATCAGCGAGCCGGAGGGGGTCAGCATCAGGACGCGCAGCATCTCGTTCTCGAGCTCGCGCACGTTGCCGGGCCAGCCGTAGCTCTCGAGCAGCTGCGCGGTCGCGAGCGAGAGATGGCAATCGTGCTTGCCCTCGCGCGGGCCGTGGAGCGCGAGGAAGTGGCGGGCGAGGGGGAGGATGTCCTTTCGCCGCTCGCGCAGCGGCGGGACCCGGATCGGGAAGACGTTGAGGCGGTAGAAGAGATCCTCGCGAAAATGCCCCGACCGGACCTCGTCCGGCAGGACGCGATTGGTCGCCGCCACGATCCGGCAATGCACGGCGACGGAGCGCGTCCCGCCGATCGGGCGGATCTCGCGCTCCTGCAGCACGCGCAGGAGCTTCGCCTGGAGCGTGAGATCCATCTCGGCGATCTCGTCGAGGAAGAGCGTCCCGGCGCCGGCGACCTCGAAGAGGCCGGGCTTCGTGCGGTCGGCGCCGGTGAAGGCGCCTTTGACGTGGCCGAAGAGCTCGCTCTCGAGCAGCGCCTCCGGAAACGCCGCGCAGTTGATCGGGACGAAGGGCTCGGCGGCGCGCTCGCTCCGCGTATGCAGCTGGCGGGCGACGACCTCCTTGCCGGCGCCGGTCTCTCCCGTCAGGAGCACCGTCGACGGGCTCGACGCCGCGACCGCGACGAGCGCCGCGACCTCGCGCATCGCCGTGCTCCGCGCGACGAGGGGCGACGCCGCCTCGTCGAAGGCGGGCGCGGGCTCGGGCAGGGCAGGCGCCGCGCCCTCGTGCTGCGCGTCGAGCGCGTCGCCGACCGCCCGCACGAAGCCCGGCCGCGGCGCTTCGGGATCGAGAAAGAGGACCGCCGCCGCCCCGGCCCCGAGCGCCGTCTCCGCCTCGATCGATTCCGCTTCGGGGAGACAGACGAGCACCGGAACGCCGCGCCCGATCCCCCGCGCCCGCGCCACCGCCGCTCCGATCGCGCCGACCCGCCCCGCCTCGAGCAGGACGCCGTCGAAGGGTACCCGCGGCAACGTCCCCGCCTCGGCCAGATCCGGCACCCAGGTCACGTCGAGCTCGGGCGCCTCGCTGATTCCGCTCGCCGCGAGGCCGCGGCCCGAGCCGATCCAGAGCAGTGAACGAATCGAAGACATGAAGCTTCCTCGCGTGGGCGCGCGGGCTCGGGAGATCGAGCCGGGCGTTCGTCGAGGAAGGTGGGCCGCGCGGGGCGAGGGCGCGCTTCAATCGGAATCCAGAAAACGTTGGATTTTCGTCGGGACGATCGCTGCGCCGAATCCCCTGGCCAACGCGCGCCGGTCGTCTCAGCCGATCAGCCCCTCGAACTCCCAATCGATCTCGAGCGCCGATCCGATCTCCGCCTCGAGCGCGATGCTCGCGAGCACCTCGGCTTCGTCGGTTCCGGTCAGCTGAGCGAATCGCGTGACGGCCTGGTCGTGGGTCTCGCAGCGGTGCACGCTGTTGTGGCCGAGGACGTACCACTCGCCGCGGAGCTCCTCGATCCGCCAGTCCCCTTCGAGGGGGACGCAGACGCCGCCGGGCAGGACGAGAAAGGGTCGTCGGTACATATTGGGGGCTCCGGGCCCCAAGCTAGCGAGCCTGGGCGCCGGGCGCCCGCCGCCGGACCTCGACCGCGTCGCCGCTCCCGACGATGACCGCGTCCGCGAGGCCGAGGAAGAACCCGGTCCCGAGCACCCCGGGCAGGGCGCAGATCGCCGCCTCGAGGGCCCTGGCATCGAGGGGCGGCCGAAGCTGCGCATCGAAGATCCAGTTGCCGTTGTCGGTGACGAGCGGATCGCCCTTCGCGTCGGGGCGCAGGTCGCCCTCGACGCCGAGGCGGGCGAGCTCGCGGCGGATCAGGGCGACGCCGAACGGGAGCACCTCGATCGGGAGCCGCCCGCGTTCGCCGAGCTTCTCGACGAGCTTCTCCGGGCCGACGAGGATGACGAGCTGGTCCGACGAGAGGGCGACGATCTTCTCGCGCACCATCGCCGCGCCGTAGCCCTTGATGAGGTCGAGGTTCCGGTCGACCTCGTCGGCGCCGTCGAAGGTGATGTCGAGGCGCGGGACTTCGTCGAGGCGGGCGAGGGGGATGCCGAGGCGGGTCGCCTGGGCGGCGGTTGCGTCGCTGGTCGGGACGCCGGTGACGCGCAGGCCCGCGGCGACGCGGCGGCCGAGGGCGTCGACGAAGGCGGCGGCGGCGCGGCCGGTGCCGAGACCGAGGCGCATGCCGTCGCGCACGAATTCGAGGGCGGCTTCGGCGGCGGCGTTCGGCGGCGTGGTCGGGGTCGCGGTCGTGTGGCCCATCTTCTGCGGGTCCTCGGGCGTGGCGCTCATGCTAGGCGAGGGCTCCTCGGATCCAGCGCGCGAGGGCGTCGAGCGCGGCGAGGGGATCGGGGCCGACGTCGATGCCGAGCATGCGGCGACCGCGTTCGCAGAGGACCCGGAAATCGCCGACGGCCTGGGCCTCGGCGAGCGCGTCGAAATCGCCGCCGATGCCGGGGATCGCGAGGCGGTCGCCTCGGCGCGAGCCGGCGGACTGCCAGAGCTGGAGGCCCGAGAAGCGGTCGGGGCCGCCTTTGTGGAGCTGGCCGCTCGAGTGGAGGTAGCGGGGGCCGAACGAGAGCGCGGTCGCGACCTGACGGGCGGGGCCGACGGCGTTGCGGATCGTCTCGAGCTTCGCGCGGATCTCGGGCGTGTCGGCGAGGAAGGCGTTCAGCAGGAAGCCGTCCCGCGGCGCGATCGAATCGATGAGGGCCTTCACGAGCCGTGCAGGATCGCCCGCAGCGGCTCGAGCGGCCGGCGCGAGGGCGCGGGCGGCGAAGATCCGGAGGCCCGACGATTCGGCATCCGCCTTCGCTTCGGCGCGGCCGGCGGCGGACTCGGCGGCGGCCATCAGCTGGCGTGTCGCCTGCTTCGCGGACTCGACGTCGGGCTGGTCGAAGGGGTTGACGCCGAGGACGGCGCCGACGACGGCCGTCGCCATCTCCCATTGGAAGACGGCGGCGCCGAGGTCGAGGGCGTCTTCGAGCTCGATCCGGATCGTCGGATGTCCGGCGCGCTCGAGGGCGTCGAGGCGGGCGCTGCGGGCGGCGGTCGACGGATCGCCCGCGAGAGCGAGGTCGACGAAGACGCGGTCGTTCGCATAACGCGCCGGGTCGCCGAGACCTTCGTCGGGGATCGGGAGGATGCCGTGACCCGCCTTGCCGGTCGACTCGGCGACGAGCTGCTCGATCCAGCCGCCGAAGCTCGCGATCGCCGGCGAGAGCGAGAGCGAGAGCTTGTCGCGGCCCTGTTGGGCGAGGAGGCCGAGGGCGAGGCCGAGGGCGACGCCGGGGTTTTCCGCGGTGGCGACCGATGGACTGCAGGCCTCGGTCATGCGCCGTGCGCGGGCGAGGAGCTGCTCCGGGTCGAGGCCCATCGCCGCAGCGGGCAGGAGACCGAAAGGCGAGAGCGCCGAGAAGCGGCCGCCGACGTCCGCACGGCCGAGGGCGATGCCGAGGAAGCCGGCCGCCCGGGCGCGGGCCTCGAGGGCGCTGCCGGGGTCGGTGATCGCGACGAAATGCCGGCTCGCGGCGGCGGCGCTGCCGGCGAGCTTCGCGGCGAGGCGGGCGTGGATCAGCTCGAAGAGCGCATTGGGTTCGATCGTCGAACCGGACTTCGACGACACGAAGAAGAGACAGCGCGTCGCGTCGACTCGCGCGAGGAAGCCCTCGATCGCGTCGGGCACGGTCGAGTCGAGCACGAAGAGCGGACGCCGCCGCGGGGCTCCGGGCGCCTCCGCGCTCGTCGCCGGTCGATCGTTGAAGGTCCGGCCCAGCACGTCGGGCCAGAGCGACGAGCCGCCCATGCCGAGGACGACCGCCGTGTCGGCGGGATGGGAAGCGATCGCCTCGCGCAGGGCCGTGTCGCCGATGGCGGCAGCGGGCGGCGCGGTCGGGAGGTCGAGCCAACCGAGCCAGCGTGCCTCGTCGGCGTTCGAGAAGATCGCGGCGTCGCGGGCCCAGAGCCGGCGCGTGCGGCCCTCGGCGTCCCAGCGGGCCTGTGTCGACCGGACGGCGTCCGCCTGCAGACCGAGCGCGAAGCGCATCGACTACGCCTTCCGTCCGCCGAGGACCTGCTGTCGTTTCGTCTCGACGGACTGGAGCAGGGCGTCGAAGGCATCGCTGAAGAGGGCGCAGCCCTTCGTCAGCAGCTCGTCCGTGATCGCGTCGAGGGAGATGCCGAGATCGGCGAGCTCGCCGAGGACGGCGGCCGCTTCGCGGTCGAGGCGCTTCGGGTCGCTGCCGAGGGCGTCGCGGACCTTGCCCTCGTTGCGGAAGGCGGCAAGGGTCGCGTCGGGGACGGTGTTGACGGTATGCCGACCGATCAGCTCGTCGACGTAGAGGGTCTTCGGGAGCGCCGGGTCCTTGGTTCCCGTGCTCGCCCAGAGCACCCGCTGCGGATCAGCGCCGGCCTTCGCGAGCTTCTGCCAGCGCGGGCCTTCGAGCGCGTCGAGGAAGCGCGCGTAGGCGACCTTCGCGTTCGCGATCGCGACCTTCGCATTGAGGGCCTGGAAGCGCTTTTTCTCCGCATC
>JBIPOQ010000322.1:0-4742 GCA_044379055.1 Myxococcota bacterium | reverse complement strand
CGTGCTGATCAGCACGCCGCCGCTCCAGATCGTCAGCTTCGGGCAGGACCGCGAGGGCGAGATCTACGGCGTGTCCGATGGACCGTCGATCTACCGGTTGGTGCGCAATGGGGGCAGCGGGGGCGGGATCGCAGTCCCGAACCTGCTCTCGCAGACGGGCTTCTTCACGAACCTAGCAGAGCTCGTGCCGGCGCCTGGCGTCGTGGCCTACGACGTCGCGGCACCGCTCTGGTCCGATGGCGCCGCGAAGCGACGCTGGATGGCGCTGCCCGGGCAGGGAAAGGTCCAGTTCGATGCGACCGAGGCCTTCGATTTTCCGATCGGGACGGCCTTCGTGAAACACTTCGAGCTGCCGCGGCCCGGCGGTGGCATGCGAAGGGTCGAGACGCGGGTCTTCTGGCGCCAGACCGATCGCTGGGTCGGCGTGACCTATCGCTGGAATTCGGCGCAGACCGACGCCCAGCGCGTCGTCGGGGGGCTCGTCGAGTCGATCGATCTCGGCAGTGGGCAGTCCCAGAGCTGGCGTTATCCCTCGGAAAGCGAGTGTCTCGGCTGCCACACGGAAGTCGCCGGCCGCGTGCTCGGTGTCCGGGCGCGTCAGCTCGGCGAGACGTTCCTCTACCCGAACGGAGCCCGGATCCAGCTCGAGGCGTGGAATTGCGGCCACCTCTTCGATGTCGACATCCGCGATCCCGCGCGGTTCGCGCGCGTGCAAGACCTCGACGCGCCGACGCCCTCCCGGATCGGGCCGGTCCGCTCGTATTTCGCGACGAACTGCGAGATGTGTCATCAGCCGCAGGGCCCCGCGCCGGGCAACCTCGACTTCCGCTTCACGCGGGCCGTCGGCCAGTGGAATGCCGTCGACGTCGTACCCACCCAGGGCAGTCTCGGGGTCGCGAACGCGCGGCGCATCGCGATCGGCGATCGTTCGCGCTCGATCGCCTGGCTCCGCCAGTCGTCGAACGATTCGGCGATCCGGATGGCGCGCGGGACGCTCGCCCCCCACGGTCCGGCCGTCGACCTGATCGGCGACTGGATCGACGATGATCTCGCCTCGATCGACAGCGACGGGGACGGCATCCGGGACGCGATCGATCGCTGCCCGATGGTGCCGAATCCGAGTCAGTCCGACCGGGACAACGACGGTCTCGGAAATGCCTGCGACCCCGACGATCAGGCCGATCTGACGATCCGATCCGTCGGCGCCCTGACGGGGCCGCTGATCGCCGGACAGACCCTGTCGCTCTCCGCCGTCGCCGAGAACCTCTCGACGCGCGACGCCGCAGTCTCCTTTCCGGTCAGCTTCTATCTCTCCCGGGACCGGACGCTCGACGCCGCCGTCGATACGCCGATCGGCCACTGCTGGGTCGAATCCCTGAACACGGGCAGCACGGCCGCGTGTTCCACGACCCAGGGGCGCAT
Organism: Myxococcota bacterium; assembly: GCA_044379055.1. Taxonomy (GTDB): domain Bacteria; phylum Myxococcota_A; class UBA9160; order UBA9160; family UBA4427; genus UBA4427. Next base: position 3,320 of record JBIPOQ010000322.1, on the reverse strand, counting down.
TCCGAGCGACATCCTTCCCGGAAACGCGAGCCCGACGCCCTTCTACTGGATCGCCTGCGCAGACCGCGGAGGATTCGAGACGGATTTCTTCCCGGCGAACGATTGCCGGGTGTCGGCCCAGACGGTCAGCGTGCCGGAGCCGCTCGTCGGCGGGCGCGAGTGGATCGTGTTGGCCGTCCTCGCCCTCGTCCTGGCGCGGACGCGACGCGAAACGTTCGCGGCGCGGGCCACGAGCGGTCGTTGAGCCGCGAGGAGGTCCGTCTGGACGTCGAAACGCTCGCGCGCCGCGTCGAGGCGCTGCGCGACATCGAAGCGATCAAGCAGCTCAAGGCCGAATACTGCGACATCTGCGACGACGCCCACGATCCCGACCGGATCGTCGAAATCTTCACCGAGGACTGCGTGTGGGAAGGCGAGGGCGTCGCGACGGCCCGGGGCCACGCCGAGCTCCGACGGCTCTTCGAGGGCTTCGCGCGCCAGGTCAGCTTCTCGCAGCACAACGTCTTCAACCCCCGCATCACCGTCGACGGCGACCGGGCGCAGGGCATCTGGTACCTGCTCGGTCCCTTCACGTTCCGCGAGGGCAATCGCGCGATCTGGGTGGCCGTGCGATACGAAGAGGACTACGTGAAGGTCGACGGGCGCTGGAAGATCGCGCGTCTGCGCGGCATCGGGCGCATGGCGGCGCCCTACGAAGCCGGCTGGGCGGCCGGAGTCGATACAGGCGTTTTCTCGAAGGACTGAGCGGCCCGGCGCTCAGTCGCGCGAGCCGCCCCGAACGGCCAGGGCCCGGAGCCGCGAGCCGCCGGGCGCGAAATCGGGCTCGAGATCGAGGCAGACGCGATAGGCGTTCTCGGCCTCGGCCAATCGCCCGGTCGCTTCGAAGATCAAGCCGCGGTGATAGGCGACGCGCCAGGCCGGCGCGCCGAGCCGGGCGGCGAGCTCGAGCTCGAAGCCCGCGTCGTCGTAGCGCTCCTCGAGGTAGAGCAGGCTGCTCGAGAGCTCGTGGAGGCCGGCGTGGTCGGGCGTGAGCTCGATCTGCTCGTCGAGGAGGCGGCCCGCGAAGCGGAGATTGCCTTCGGCGATCGCGATCCTAGCCCGCAGGAGCGTCGCTTCCGGCTGGATCGGGTCGATGCGCCGCAGGGCGTCGAGATCCTTCTCGGCCTCGTCCTTTCGACCGGCTTCGAAGGCCACGACGGCGTTCGCGAGGAGCACGTCGGGATGGTTCGGGAAGGTGATCGCGAGCCGTTCGATCTCCTTGCGGATGCGCTCGCAATCGACGAGCGGCGTCTCTTCCGGGCGCGACTGCTCGCAGGATCGGCCGTCGCGGTGGGCCGACTGCCAGGCGGCGATCAGCGAGGCGAGTCGGGGACGGGGATCGTGGGGATTCGAGGCGGCGGGGTCGCTCGGGGTTCGGCAACCGAGCACGAGCACGAGCGCGCAGGCGAAGAGGAAGAGGTCGACGCGACGCGGCAGCGTCTTGCGTTCAGACACGTCGGTTCCGTCCCGTTCCGCGCTGGAACCAGCTCATCGGGATCTCCTCGCCGCGCATGCGCAGGGCTTCGACGCAGCGGGGCACGATCCCGGTCGCGACGTGCTCGCCGAGGACACGCCCGTCCGCATAGCCTTCGTGCTCGAAGCGGAAGATCGCCTGGAGCAGCGGAACCTCGCCTTCCATGCCGGTGATCTCGGCGACCTGCGTGACGCGGCGGCGGCCGTCCTGGCCGCGCTCGACGTGGACGAGCAGGTCGATCGCCGAGACGATCTGCTCGCGGATCGCCCGGGCGGGCAGCTCGATGCCCGCCATGAGGACGAGGGTCTCGAGGCGGGCGAGGGCGTCGCGGGGCGAGTTCGCGTGGATCGTCGAGAGGCTGCCTTCGTGGCCCGTGTTCATGGCCTGGAGCATGTCGAGGGCTTCGCCGGCGCGGACCTCGCCGAGGATGATCCGATCGGGTCGCATGCGCAGGGCGTTCACGACGAGGTCGCGTTGGGTGATGATGCCGGCGCCTTCGATGTTGGGCGGGCGGGTCTCGAGGCGCACGACGTGGCGCTGGTCGAGTCGGAGCTCGAGGGTGTCCTCGATCGTCACGATGCGTTCGTGGTCGGGGATCGATTCGGCGAGGGCGCCGAGCAGGGTCGACTTGCCGGCGCCGGTGCCGCCCGAGACGAGCACGCTCTGGCGATGGCGCACGGCGGCATGCAGGAAGGCTTGCATGTCGGCGTCGAGGGCACCGGCGCGTGCGAGCTCGGCGGCGCGCAGGCGGTGGCGTCCGAAGCGCCGGATCGAGAGCGTCGGGCCGTCGGGGGAGACCGGCGGCAGCGTCGCGTTGACGCGCGAGCCGTCGGGAAGCCGCAGGTCCGCCATCGGCTGCGCGGTGTCGATCCGGCGGTTGGCGCGGGCGGCGATCCGTTCGATCACACGCAGGACGTGGGCGTCGTCCTGGAACTCGATTCCCGTCTCCTCGAGCCGTCCGCCGCGCTCGATGAAGACCTTGCGCGGACCGTTGACCAGGATGTCGGTCACCGCGGGATCGGCCATCAGCGGCGCCAGCGGCCCGATTCCGAGCGCCTCTTCGGAGAGCGTGTCGACGAGGCTGCGGCGCTCGCGCTCGTTCAGCGCGACATCCTCTTCCTCGAGCACACGGGCGACGAAGCCTTCGACGACCTCGACGATCTCGGCGTCGCTCGCATCGAGGCGTCCCGTCCGCGTCAGCTCGTCGACGAGGCGCGCGCGCAGCAGAGCATGGACGTCGACGGCGCTGCGCCGCTCGGCGCCCTCGACCCGGCGGGTCGTCTCGAACGAGCGTTGCCCGCGCTCCTGGGTCTGACTCTTCGCCCAGGTCGCGTACTCCCGCGTCATCGAACCGCGCAGCCGTGCGCGCATCTCCGCGGCGGCGCGTCCCGACGCGTCGGTTCGCTCGTTGCTCACGATTTCGCTCCCGAGGCGAAGGCCCAGAGTCGGCGACCAAGACCAGAACGCCGGTCCGGGACACCGCCGGCGTCCGGGCTGGCGACTTCGACGCTCGCGCGCGTCGCCGGCACGGCCTCGCGTTCCGCGAGCTCGCCGGCGGCTCCGGTCGAAGCCTCCCGACCGATCGCATCCGCATCGTCCACGATCTCGGAGAGCACGGCGCCCCAGCCGCGTCGCCCTGCGGCGACGATCCGAGGCTCGCCGAGGTTCAACGCCGTCAGCACGTGTTTGTCGTAGGGGACCTCGAAATCGACGTCGCGGCCGATCCGGCGACCGACCTCGGCGCGGACGAGCTGGCCGGGGAAGGGAGGCATCGTGCGATTCAGGACGACGCGCGTCCGGTCGGCGG
>JBIPOQ010000023.1:0-16437 GCA_044379055.1 Myxococcota bacterium | reverse complement strand
CGGCTCGCGGGCGAGTTCGCGTTCGTCGACGAACGCGCCGGGGCGTTCGGCGCGCGGGTGCGTGTGCGGCGCGCGCCCGTCGGTGTCTGCGCGGGGATCATTCCCTGGAACGTGCCGCTCTTCATCGCGGCCATGAAGCTCGGACCGGCGCTCGCGGCGGGCTGCACGATGGTGCTCAAGGCCTCGCCCGAGACGGCGCTCGACGCCTACCTGCTCGCCGAGGCCGTCGAAGAGATCGGGCTCCCGCCGGGCGTCATCAACATCGTCGCTGCGGGGCGCGAGACGAGCGAATACCTCGTCCGCCATCCGGGCATCGACAAGGTCAGCTTCACGGGCAGCACCGTCACGGGCGGCCGCGTCGGCGGCATCTGCGGCGAGCAGATCAAGCGCTGCACGCTCGAGCTCGGCGGGAAGTCGGCGGCGATCGTCCTCGAGGACGTCGATCTCGGCGCGGCGCTCCAGCCGCTGCTCGGTTCGGCGCTGCTCAACAACGGCCAGGCCTGCGGCGCGCAGACGCGCATCCTGGCACCGCGATCGCGCTACAAGGAGATCGTCGAAGCCCTCGGTGCGGCGGTCGGCGCGATGAAGCTCGGGGACGCGATGGATCCGGCGACGAACGTCGGCCCCGTCGCCAGCGCCCGCCAGCGCGATCGGATCGCGGACTACCTCGCCTCGGGCAAGGCGCAGGGCGCCCGCGCGGTCTGTGGCGGCAACGTCCCGAAGAGCCTCGAGAAGGGCTTCTTCATCGAGCCGACCGTGTTCGCCGACGTCGACAATTCGATGAAGATCGCCCAGGAGGAGATCTTCGGGCCCGTGCTCTCGGTGATCCCGTACCGCAGCGAAGACGAGGCGGTCGCGATCGCGAACGACTCGCCCTACGGCCTCTGCGGCTCGGTCTGGACGAAGGACATCGAGCACGCGGCGGACATCGCGGCCCGGGTCCGGACCGGCTGCGTCGCGGTCAACTCGGCGACGATCCTCGACTTCCACGCGCCCTTCGGCGGCTTCAAGAAGTCGGGCATCGGCCGCGAGCTCGGTCCCGAAGGCATCGGCCCCTACACGGAGTACCAGTCCATCATCCTGCCGGCGCAGGGCTGACGGGACGCGCCGCCGGCGCGATCGCAGAGGCTCGCGACCGGCCCATTGGCGTCCGCACGGCGAGGCGCCCGAGGAGACGAGACATGTCGAAGGACGTCCAGAAGAAGCTCCAGTTCTACATCGACGGCCGCTGGGTCGATCCCGTCGAGGGTCGGACGGGCAACGTCATCAACCCCGCGACCGAGGAGGTGATCGCGCAGGTCGCGCTCGGGAGCGCCAAGGACGTCGATCTCGCCGCGAAGGCGGCGCGTCGGGCCTTCGAGTCGTTCTCGCAGACGACGCGCGAGGAGCGGCTGGCGCTCCTCGGTCGGATCGTGGCCGCCTATCAGAAGCGCTACGACGAGATGGCCGAGACGATCTCGCGGGAGATGGGTGCGCCCATGTGGCTCTCGAAGGTCGCCCAGGCGGGCACGGGCCTCGGCCACCTGTCCGCGACGATCGAGGTCCTCAAGTCCTACGAGTTCGAGAAGATGCTCGGCAAGACGCTGATCCGGCGCGAGGCGGTCGGCGTCTGCGGGCTCATCACGCCGTGGAACTGGCCGATCAACCAGATCATGTGCAAGGTCGCGCCGGCGCTGGCGGCGGGCTGCACGATGATCCTGAAGCCGACCGAGGTCGCGCCGCTGAACGCGATCCTCGTCGCCGAGATCCTGCACGAGGCCGGGGTCCCGGCCGGCGTCTTCAATCTCGTGAACGGCGATGGCCCGACCGTCGGCCAGGCCATCTCGACGCATCCCGAGATCGACATGGTCTCGTTCACGGGATCGACCCGCGCGGGCATCGAGATCGCCCGGGCCGCGGCCCCGACGGTCAAGCGCGTCACCCAGGAGCTCGGCGGCAAGTCGCCGAACATCATCCTCGACGACGTCGACCTCGCGGCGGCGATCGGCGGCGGCATGATGGCCTGCACGCTCAACAGCGGTCAGTCCTGCAACTCGCCGACGCGCATGCTCGTTCCGGCGAAGCTCCACGACCAGGCCGTCGCGATCGCGAAGGCGACCGCCGAGACGCTCAAGGTCGGCGATCCCTTCGCCGCGGACACGCGGCTCGGGCCGGTCGTCAGCGAGGCGCAGTGGAACAAGATCCAGGGCCTGATCAAGAAGGGCATCGAAGAGGGCGCGACCCTCGTGACCGGCGGACCGGGACGGCCCGACGGGCTGACGAAGGGCTGGTTCGTTCGGCCGACGATCTTCGCGAACGTGCGCAACGACATGACGATCGCCCGCGAGGAGATCTTCGGTCCGGTGCTCTCGATCCTGCCGTACCAGACGGAGGAGGAGGCGATCGCGATCGCGAACGACACGAGCTACGGACTCGCGGGCTACGTCTCGTCCGGCAATCTCGAACGGGCGCGAAGCGTCGCGAAGCGGATCCGCGCCGGGCAGATCTCGCTCAACGGAGCGCCGCCCGACTTCTCCGCGCCCTTCGGCGGCTACAAGACGTCCGGCAACGGGCGCGAGTGGGGCGTGTTCGGGTTCGAGGAGTTCCTCGAGACCAAGGCGATCATCGGCTGGGAGGGCTGAGAGGCAGGGCGACCGCGCAGCGCGAGCAGGCCGCCTATGCTCGGACCTCCGTTCCGAAAGGAGGTCCGCCTCATGGTGCTCGAGGTCGCTCCGCTGCAGATCCGCTCCGGTCAGGAGTCCGCCTTCGAGGCGGCCTTCGCGATCGCGCAGGACATCCTCGCATCGATGCCGGGCCATCGCGCCCACGCGCTCCAGCGCTGTCTCGAGCGGCCGAGCGAGTATCTGCTGCTCGTGGAGTGGGACTCGCTCGAGGCGCACGAGCAGGGGTTCCGCGGCTCACCGCGTTATGCGGAGTGGAAGGCCCTGCTGCATCATTTCTACGATCCTTTTCCGACCGTGTCGCACTACGTCGCGATCCCCGGAGCCTCGGGCGGCGAGGCCGGCGTTCCGGGCTTGGGCCATGCCGGGCGTTGAGCTGTCGGCGTCGGGCCATCGGGGTCTCGCCGACCTCGTGCTCGGGGTCCACGTCGGGGTCGTCGCCTTCGTGGTCGGCGGACTCGTGCTGATCTGGCTCGGGAACGCTCTCGGCGCGCGCGGCCGTCTCGGCTTCGTGAATCGGATCGGATTTCGCCTGGCCCATCTGGTCGCGATCGCCGTCGTCGTCGCCGAGTCCTGGCTCGGCATCCCCTGTCCGCTGACGACGCTCGAGCAGGGGCTGCGCGCTCGGGCCGGGGCCGCCTCGCCCGGGGCGGAGCAGGGGTTCGTCGCCGACTGGCTCTCGCGCCTCCTCTACTACGACGCCCCGACCTGGGTCTTCACGCTCGCCTACAGCGTGTTCGGCCTGATCGTCCTCGCGACCTGGAGACGGTTTCCACCGGACCGCGGGGGCCGCTCGGGTCGCTGAGCCGGGGGAGCGGGTCCTGGCCGCGCGCTGCGGTCGGTTCGGGCCCAGGCTGCGTCGCAGCTGCGCGTCCGATGACTCAAGGCATCCGGTCCCGGCACCGATCTTCCTTCCTGTCCTTCGATTCCTCTTGCCCGTTTCCGGAGCGCCCCGTGAATCGCCGCCGCAATCCCCGCTTTCGCACCCGCTTCGACGCGCTCTGCTCCGCCGGGGAGCGGGAGGGCGCGGGGATCCTGGCCGACCTCTCGCGCTCGGGCGCTCGCCTCGAGAGCGCGAGCCATGCCCCGGAGCCGGGGACGAAGGTGCGGCTCTACGTGTTCATCCAGCCGGTTTCGCCCTTCGAGCTCTCCGGCGAGGTCGTGCGCAGCGAGGGCAGCGGTTTTGCGATCCGCTTCACCGAGCTCGATCCCGCCATCGGCCGCCTCGTCGACGACGTCGCGGCCCTCGTCTCGATGCCCTGAGTCTGTGCATCGGGCCCGTTCCGTGACCCGAGGCACGTCCGAAGCGCGTGCGACTTGCGCATGCGGACGAAAAAGAACGGTGTCGCGCCGGGTTTTTTTCGTCGGGTGAGTTCGGTCACGGGTCGCGCCCGGGCCGGGTCCGAAGAAATCGGCCATGGAACACGCGACGACTCTCCCTGCCGCTCCCTTCGTTTCGCAAACGCCCACCGTCCGCCGCTTGCCCGCGCAGTCGCGCCGGGATCGCGCGGCGCGAACGCTCGCCGCTGGCGCGCTCGCGACCTTGATCGCCGCGCCGGCCAGCGCCGCGCTCCGCGAGTACCGGATGCATTTCCAGCCGAGCCCGACCGCCGGCGTCACCGGCTACACGATGCATCTCGGCACGGCCACGGGCAGCTACCAGGCCGAATTCGACCTGGGCCTTCCGCCGGCCTCGGGCGGAAGCGTCATCTATGCCCTCGATCTCGAGGACTCGGTCGACCTCTTCGTCGCCCTGCGCGCCTACGGCGTCGGGGGCGTGCACTCCGCCTTCTCGAACGAGGTCCACCTCGAGCCGATCGTGCCCGATGGCGGCGGGGTCGGAGGCGGCGGCGGCACGGGCGGTGGCGACGGCGGGACCGGCAGTGGCGACGGCGGGACCGGGGGGGGGGATGACGGGACGGGTGGCGGCGACGGCGGGACCGGGGGCGGTGATGGCGGCGGCACCGGCGGAAGCGTCAATCCGCCCGGCACGCTCCATCCCGACCTCGCCCTCGGCCTTGCGACCGGAAAGAGCGCGGTCATCGCGCGGCTGATGCCGAACGGCAGCAGCGCACCGCTCACGATGGATTCGCTGGCCAGCAAGGGCACGGTCCGGCCGAGCGCCTGCGATCTCGAGGGCGACGGCGATCGCGACCTGGTGGTCGGATTCGGCAGGGGCAGCGCAGGCACCGTCGCCGTGCTCGAGATCGAGGACGGCGCGGTCGTCGGCGTCCAGTCGATCACGGCCGGCACGGCGAGCTACCGCACGGACAACGGCCGGACGACGCCGGCCTGCGGCGATCTCGACGGCGATGGTCGGGCGGAGATCGTGGTCGGCTTCGGCGGCGGAATGCGCGGCGTCGTGCAGGTCTTCGACGACGTCTCGACGGGCTTCACGCCGATGGCGACCGCGCGAAGCAACGCCCAGGGCTTCATGCAGATTCCGGTGCCGAGCAAATTCGGGGGCTCGACCTACCCGGCGATCGGCGACATCGACGGCGATGATCGCGACGAGCTGGTCGTCGGTCTCTCCTCGGTTCGGGGGGGGCTGGTGGTCGTCCTCGAGGATTCGACGGCGGGCTTCGCGATCCACGAGGTCAATCGCACGGGGCGCCCGTGGATCGAGGTCGAGCCCTCCGCGACTTCGTCGATCAGCGGCGGCATCGCGGTCCCGTCCCTCGGCGACGTCGATGGCGATGGCCGGGACGAGATGGCCGTCGGCTTCGGCTCCGGCAGCCGCGGGCGCGTGGCGATCCTCGACGATGCGGTCGCCGGCTATCCGGCGACGCGCAGCGGAACCTTCATCCTGATCACCGGTCGCACCGCCTACCAGGCCGGCCTGGGCGCGACGCGACCCGTCTTCGGCGACGTCGACGGCGATGGCGTCGAGGAGCTCGTGGTGGGCTTCCTCGGGTCGGCCGACCACGAGGTGCAGGTCTTCGATGACCTCGGGACCAAGCTCCGACCGATCGGAGCCAACGGTGGATTCGTCGCGAGCAGCGATGCCAACGCGACGGTGTACCCCGCGCCCGCGCAGTGAGCGCCGCTTCTCGCGAAGCGCGCGACGAGGCTGCGAATGAGATGGCCCGGGCGTCCCAAGGGTTGGGGCGCCCGGTGCCATTTCGCGCGTCGGTTCAGTTGAGCGCGGGGCGGCGGCGGACCAGCGTGTCGCGCCGGAGTCGGATGGCGGCGGCGTCCTCGCTGCGCGGTGCGAGCTCGAGGTAGCTCGTCAGGTCCTCGATCGCGGCGTGCAGACAATCGAGGCGCTCGAGCAGCAGGCCGCGATCGCGCAGCTCGTGGGGCGAGGTCGGCTCGATCAGCAGGATCCGGTCGAAGCAGCCGAGGGCCGAGAGTCCGTCGCCCTGGCGCAGGTACAGGAGCTTCAGGTTGTTGAGCATCCGGACCCAGATCTCGCGGGCGGTCGCGGGTCGGACCCAATGCGGATCGAAGGGCACGTGCTCGCCGGCTGCGGCGCGCAATCGCTCCATGCAGTCCTCGAGGCTGAGCACCCGACCGAAGAACGGGTCGACGATCAGCTCCTGGGTCGCGTCGCCGAGGCCGACGACCTTCGCGAGAAAATGCCCGGGAAATCCGATGCCGTAGGCCTCGAGGCCGAGCTGGCGGGCGACCTCGACGTACAGGATGGAGAGCGTGATCGGAAGGCCGCGGCGGCGGACCAGGACCTGGTCCAGGAAGCTGTTGCGCAGGTCGTCGTACTGCTCCTGGTTGCCGCGAAAACCCTCGAGCTCGAAGAGCCAACGGTTGAGGGCCGAGACGGCGCGCGCCGGGCTCGAAGACCCCTCGACGTGGGTCCGGCCGCGCTCGACGAGCTCGCCGACCCGGCGGAGACCGGCCTCGATGTCGACGCCCGTCCGGGCCTCGGAGGCGATCACGAGCGCGCCCTCGGCGAGGCCCGTCTGGCTCTCGGCGCTTCGGGCCAGGGCCCGGAATCGGTCGGAGATCTCGCTGTTCACCCGGAAACCCTACTCAATCCCGGGACCCCGGGACCACCGGAATCGTCAACCGCTCGCCCTCGCGCAGGATCCCGATCCGGGCCGGCTCGCCGACGCGGAGCGCCTCGAGGGCGTAGGTGAAGTCGTAGAGGTTCTCGATCGGCTTGCCGTCGACCTCGACGATCGTGTCGCCGCGGCGCAGGCCCGCCGCCTCGGCGGGGCCCGCCGGGCTGACGCCCGAGAGCCGGACGCCGCGGACGTCGGTGTCGCTGTAGTCGGGGATCGTCCCGAGGTAGACGCGCATCCCGCCGCGATTCGGGCTGCCGGCCGGGAGCGGCTGGGCTTCGAACTCGGGGGGCTCGGGGGCCCGCGAGAGCAGGACCGCGACCCGGGCGAAGAGCTCGGCGATCGCCGCGGCGCCCTCGACGTTCAGCCGCTCGGGGCGGTCGCGGGGGGTGTGGTACTCGGCGTGGACGCCGGTGAAGGCCGAGAGGACCGGCAGGCCCTGCGCGTAGAACGAGGTCGAGTCGGTCGGGAGATAGGCGTCGTCCCGGAGCGCGAGGGCGAGCGGGCCGGGCAGGGCGGCGCGCTCGAGGATCGCGTCCCAGGCGGGGCTCGAGCCCGTGCCGTGGACGAGAAGCTCGTCTTCGAGGCGCCCGACCATGTCGAAGTTCAGGTAGGCGACGGGGCCCGAGTCGTGGTCGTGGGGGTTCACGTTCGCGTCGACCCAGGCATCCGAGCCGAGCAGGCCGAGCTCCTCTCCCGACCAGGCGGCGAAGACGAAGTCCCGGGCGCCGAGGGCTTCGCCCGCGGCGCGTCGGGCGGCGAGGATCTCGGCGATCTCGAGCAACACCGCGACGCCCGAGGCGTTGTCGTCGGCGCCGACGTGGATCTCGCCCGCCTCGCTCGCGTCGGCAAGGGAGCCCGAGCCCTCGCCGCGCCCGAGATGATCGAGATGCGCGCCGATCACGATCGTCTGTCGGCTCGGTCGTTCGCCGACCTGCAGGCGGCCGATCACGTTATGGGACGCGCTTCGCAGGGTCTCGAGATCGATCCGCGCCCCGAGGCGCACACCGGCCAGCTCGAAGTGGAGCGCCTCGTCCTCGCCCTCGGCGAAGACCGCATCGATCCGGTCCTGGCTCTCCGCGAGGCTCCGTCCCGAGGCCGCGAGCCAGGCGTCGACGAGCCCGTCGCGCACCGCGAGGACCGCGAGACCCGACCCTGCGATCGCCGCGTCGAAACGCAGCGGCGCGAGGGGCTCGCGGAAGCGGCTGCGCGGCCCGTTCACGAAGAGGATGCCCACCGCGCCGCGATCCCGGGCGATCATCGCCTTGTGGCGCAGGCTGGCATAACGCTGGAGCTGTTGACGGCGCTCGCCCGTGAGCGTCCCCGGCAGATCGCGCAGGACGACGACCCATTTTCCGCCGACATCGAGCCCTGCGTACTCGTCGACCGCCGGCAGGTCGCGGTCCGCCGGGGCCACGAGCCCGTACCCCGCGAAGGCGACGGCCCGGGGCGAGATCTCGCCGCTCGTCGAGAAGGCGAGGGGACGCCAGTCGGTGTCGAGGACGGGGAGCGCCGGCGTCGGCGGGGTCGCAGGCGACGACGGCTCGTTCCCGGTCGCGCTCGGGGCGCCGCCGCCGAGCTCGGGGCGCAGGGCGTTGTCGGGACCGAGGGCGATGCCGGCGCTGTATTCGAAGCGCTCGCGGAAGCCGCCGGCATCGCCGGCAGCGACGAGGCCGATCGCGCGCATCGACGATTCGACGTGGTGGGCGGCGAGGGCCTCGCCGGGGCTCCCGGTGCCGCGGCCCTCGGTGCGGGGATCGGTGAGGGCGCGGACATGGGCTTCGACGGCGGCGGTGTGGCGCGGGTCCGCGAGCGGAGGCGTCGCGCGCGATCCGGCCTCGCCCGCGGCGGGGATGCGAGCCGGGAGACCGAGGGCGGCGCGGGCCGTCGCGTCGTCCCAGTCCGCGCGGAAGAGCTGGCTCCGCTTGCCCTCGGTCGCGTTGCTCGTCCAGACGAGCGCGTCGCCGGAAGGCGAGAACACCGGCAGCCCGTCGAAGCCCGCGCGCTCCGTGACCCGCACCGGCGCCCGCGTCCCCGCCGCATCGACGAGGTAGAGCTCGAAATCGTCGAAGCCATGGCGGTTGGTCGCGAAGATCAGGTAGTCGCCCGACGGATGGAAGAACGGCGCCCAGGACATCACGCCGAGCCGCGTCAACGTCCGCTCGTCGCCGCCGTCGACGTCGATCGAGAGGATCTCCGCCCGCGCCCCGTCCTCGCTGAAGCGCCGGAACGCGATCCGCTTGCCGTCGGCGGAGAAGAAGGGCCCCCCGTCGTAGCCCGGCGCCGTCGTCAGCTGGACGAGCTCGCCGGTCGCGAGCTCGAGGCGGTAGAGATCGACGAAGAAGGAGGGGTCCGTCAGCAGCCGCTCGCGAGCGTCCGGGGCGAGGGGCTCCTGATAGGCGTGTCGGTTCGAGGCGAAGACGACGAAGCGCCCATCGGGCGAGAACGAGCCCTCGGCGTCGTAGCCCTGGGCCTTCGCGAGCGCCGTCAGGCGCCCGTCGCCCTCGGCGACGAAGAGGTCGTAGCGGGGATCGAAGTCCCAGCTGTAGCGGTCATTCCGACCGCTCGCGCGCTTCTCGAGCTCGAGGGCCTGGGCGAGCTCGGCCTCGGGATCTTCGTGGGTCGACGCGAAGAGGATGCGTTCGCCATCGGGATGGAACCAGGCGCAGGACGCCCGGCCCGTCCCCGGCGAGACGCGTTCGAGCTCGCCCGTCGTGAGGCGCAGTCGGTAGATCTGGTAGAAGGGATTGCCGGGCTCGCGCTCGCTCTGGAAGACGAGCTGCCGCCCGTCCGCGCTGAAATAGCCTTCTCCGGTCCGCAGGCCCGCGAAGGTCAGCTGTCGCGCATGGCGGTAGAGGCCCGGATGGGCCGCCTGGGTCGCGATGGCCGTCTCCGCCTCGGGCAAGGCGGGACCCGGGGTCGTGCAGCCCGAGAGGGCGAGGGCGGCGCTCGCGGCGAGGAAGGACGTCTGCCAGAACCGACCCGAGCCGACCGTTCTCCGCCCCATGCGCTGCACGCCGATTCCTTCCTCCGTGGCCGGGCCGGGCCGGGCCGGGCCGGACCTGGCCGAGCCCGCCGTGTCGACCGAGCCCGACCGGTGTCCTCAGCCGAGATCGAGCGCGGCTTCGAAGCCGTCGCGGATCGCACCCTCGAGATAGCCGACCCCGGTGACGTCGCCGATCTCGCGAATCGGGACGCCCGCCTCTTTGAGTCGCGCCGCGATGCCGGGGTTCGGCCCGAGCCCGACCGCTAGGATCACGCTGTCGGCCCGCGCCGAGGCGAGCTGGCCTTCGGACGGCGAGCTGCGGATCTCGTAGGCGACCTCCTTTTCCCCGATCTCCCGGACGACGGCGTTCGCGACGAGTCGCGCCCCGTGCTCGCGCAGGTCGTGGAGCACCCGCCAGCGGCGCGGATGCGCGAGCTCGAGGCCGAAGCGCGGTCCCTCCTCGAGGACCGTCACCTGTCGGCCGCGTTCGACCAGGAACTCCGCGAGCTCGAGACCGACGAGCCCGCCGCCGATCACGACGACCTCCTTGCCGAGGGGCATCCAGGCCTTCGAGGCCTCGCGCAGGAGGCCGGGTCGGCCGGTGATGCCCGTCGCCCGGCCTGCGCGGACGGCGAGCCGTCCGACGAGGGAGAGCTTCTTCGAGGCGCTGCCATCGCCCTGGCCGGTCAGCAGCGCGCGCAGGTCGTCGCCGTCGAAGACGTGCTCGCGGTCGACGCCGAGGATCGCGGGCTTCTCGCGCATCGCCCCGGCCGCGACGACGACCTCGTCGGGCGCGAGCTCCCGGATCAAGGCCGGTGTCACCTCGGTCTCGAGCCGGATCTCGACGCCGAGCTTCCGGACCTGGACCTCGAGCCAGTCGAGCAGCCGCTCGTTCGGCTCGTAGACGAGGGCCGCGAAGCGCAGCGTGCCGCCGAGCTGCCCCGATTTCTCGCAGAGCACGACGTCGTGGCCCCGCAGCCGCGCGAGCCGCGCCGTCTCGAGCCCCGACGGGCCGCCGCCGATGACGAGGATGCGCTTCTTGCGCGCGGCGCGATCGCGCTCCGACGAGCCGATCCGGCTCTCGCGTCCGGTCATCGGATTGACGGCACAGCGCACCGGGCGATCGAAGAAGGGCTGGGCCACGCAGGTGTAGCAGTAGATGCAGGGGCGGATGTCTTCGGGCCGGCCTTCGGCGATCTTCTGCGCGACGGCGGGATCGGCGAGGAGCTTGCGCGCCATCGCGATCACGTCGGCCTTCCCCTCCTTGATCAACCGGTCGCCGAGCTCGGGCTCGATCCGTCCGACGGCGATGACGGGGACCTTGATCCGGGCCTTGATCCGCGCCGTTTCCTCGACGTAGCCCGCCTCCTTGTGGACGAGGGGCGCTTCGGTGAATCCCGCGGCGGAGGTCGAGTCGGAGTAGGCCGAGACATGGATCGCATCGGCGCCGGCCTCGGCGGCGAGCTCGGCCGTGCGCTCGGCGTCCTCGGGCGTGATGCCGCCCGGCGTGCGGAACTCGCGGCAATCGATGCGCGCCCAGATCGGGAAGTCCTGGCCCGCGCGGGCCTTGGCTGCGCGGATGACGTCGCAGAGAAGCCGCGCCCGGTTCTCCCGGCTGCCGCCGTACTCGTCGTCGCGGAAGTTCCAGGCCGGGGAGAGGAACTCGGAGAGGAGATAGCCGTGGGCCGCATGGAGCTCGACGGCGTCGAAGCCCGCGCGCCGGGCCCGCTCGGCGGCCGTCGCGAACGCATCGATGACCCAGGCGATGTCGTCCCGATCCGCGACCTTGATCTCGGGCTTGCGGCCCCCGGTCCCGGCCGCGGCGATCAGCAGCCCGATCTCCTCCCGCGAGAGATCGTTCGCCATGTCGTTCGCGCCCTTGAAGCGCGGCAGCGACGGCATCAGCACCGGGCGTCCTTCCTTGACGTCGACGCGCGCGACCTTGCCGTGGTGGACCATCTGGAGGGCGATCTTCGCACCGTGGCGGTGGACCCGGTCGGTCAGCGCGCGCAGGCCGGGCAGGTAGTCGTCGCTCGAGATCGCGAGCTGGCGGTGGGCGGTGGCGCCTCGGGGATAGGCGACGGCGCAGACCTCGGTGATGATCAGCCCGACGCCGCCGCGCGCCCGCTCCTCGTAGTAGGCGATGATCGGCTCGCCCGCATGTCCGTCCTCGCCCGCGATCTCGACGCCCATCGCCGACATCGCGATGCGATTGCGAAGACGAAGGGTGCCGAGCGTGACGGGAGAATTGAGATGTTCGAACATGGGTCGGCCTCCGGTCGCGGAGCCTAGCCGATCCGGAGGCCCGAAAATCGGGTCGGGACGAGGGGCAGGGACGCGAACCGGGGGCGAGCGGCCAAGGCGAAAGACCGAGGCGATCGACCGAATCGATCGACCCAATCGAGAGGGGGATCCGACGTGGCGAGACTGCAGGGGAAGGTCGCCTTCATCACCGGCGCGGGGCGCGGCATCGGCCGAGGGATCGCGCTCGCCTTCGCGCGGGAGGGGGCGGCGCTCGGGCTGCTCGAGATCGACGGAGCGCTGCTCGCGGAGACGGCGAAGCGGCTCGAAGCCCAGGGCGCGAAATGTCTGGCGATCGAGGGCGACGTGGCGACGCGGGCGAGCTGCGAGACGGCGGTCGCGCGCACGATCGAGACCTTCGGCGGCCTCGACGTTCTCGTCAACAATGCGGCCTGGACCCCGACGCCGGGCCTGCTGCTCGCCGACTTCGACGATGCGACCTTCGCGCGCGTTCTCGAGACCAATCTCTGGGCGACGTTCTGGTGCATGCAGGCGGCGCGGCCGCATCTCGTCCGCCGTGGCAAGGGATCCATCATCAACTTCGCGAGCGGCTCGGGGACGCGGGGCCAGGAGACGCAGGGCGCCTACGCCGCGGCGAAGGAGGGCATCCGGGGGCTCTCGCGGGTCGCGGCCCGGGAGTGGGGGCCGGACGGGATCCGGGTGAACGTGATCTGTCCGTTCGCGAACTCCCCGGGCATGATCGAATGGTCGAAGCTCGATCCGGCCGGCTACGCCGCCTCGCTCGAGCAGATCCCGCTGCGGCGCGTCGGCGACTGCGAAGAGGACGTCGGCCGCGTCGCGGTCTTCCTCGCGAGCGACGACTCGGCCTACGTCACCGCGCAGACGATGTTCGTCGACGGCGGGTCGGGGACGACGCGTTAGGGCCTCGCGCGCTTCGGAACCCCGAGCTCGCCGAGCTTCTTCGCCATGTCCTGCGCGGAGGTCGCGAGACGGCTCGAGACCTCCTTGTCGATGAAGGCGATCTTGCCGTCCTTGTCGACGTAGAAGGTCCAGCGGTTCGCATAGCCCGACGGCGAGAGGACGCCGAAGGCGGCGGCGGTCGCCTTCGTCGGATCGGACAGGATCGGGAAGCGCGCCGAATGCGCCTTCGCGAAGGCGGCGTTTCCCTTCTCGCCCTCGACGGGATCGACGCTCGCCATGAAATAGGTCACGTCGTAGGCCTCGAGGAGGTCCCCATCCTCCGCGAGCGACTTGCACTCGATCGTGCAGCCCGACGTGAAGGCCATCGGGAACCAGGCGACGACGATCGCCTGGCGACCCTTGTAGTCCGAGAGGCGATGGATCCGGCCGTCGGAGGCCGTCAGCGCGAAGTCGGGCGCGGGATCGCCGACCGCGAGGTCGCCGGCGCGCGCGGCGGTCGGGAAGAGGAAGAACGATGCGAGCGAGACGAGCAGCGAGGCCGTCGCGAACGCAGCGAGCCGTCGCGACGCGCGCGTCTTTCGGGGCTCGAGCACGAGGGTGGCCAGACGGGTTCGGGGCGAAGCCATGCGCGATTCCTCCGCGGAGGGTCGCGGCGCCGTGACGACGACGCCTGCCTTCCGCTCGTTCGACTCTAGCCGCCGACCCGGATCCAGCGACAAGGGCCGGTGAGCGATCGCGACGGGATTCGGGCACGTTCTGCGGCCGGGGGAGCGATGCGAGACGGCGAAGGCGAAGTGGGGGACGACGAAGAAGGAGAGACCGCGCCGGTCCGTCCGAGCCGGGGGCCCGCGAGCCCGGCGCGCCGTCGGAGGAGACGGAGCCCGGACGTCGCGGCGGTGCTCGCGATCCTCGTCCCGGGGCTCGGCCATCTCTACGTCGGTCGCCTGCGCGCCGCCGGGATCTGGCTGATCGTGGTCCTGCTCGGGTATTGGGCGATCCTGCTGCCCGGGGTCGTGCTCCACGTCCTCAGCATCGTGTCGGCCCGGCGCGCGGCCTCGGCCGACGGCGAGGCGTGAAGCGCCGCCGGGCCCTCCGGCGAATCCCGAGAGAGGCCGGGGGCTTAGGCGCTGCGCGGGCTTGTCCGGCCGGGACCGGGTCGGTATAAAGCGGCCTCCGGGTCGTGGACGCGCCGACGGCCCCGGCGACCGTCTGTGGCCCCCGCGGCCCCGGGCGGCGCGAGGACCCCCGATGACCCACGAGCTCGACGACGTCCGGATCCGGAACATCCGCCCCCTGATCGCGCCGGAGATCCTGATCGAGGATCTGCCGGTGACCGCCGCCCAGAACGAGACGATCTGGGGCGGTCGTGCCGCCATCGAGCGTGTCCTGAAGGGGGAGGACGATCGCCTCGTCGTCGTCGTCGGTCCCTGCTCGATCCACGACCCCGAGGCCGGCCTCGAGTACGCCCGCCGCCTGCAGGCGATCCAGCGCGAGCTCGCGGGCGAGCTCTGCATCGTGATGCGCGTCTACTTCGAGAAGCCGCGGACGACCGTCGGCTGGAAGGGTCTGATCAACGATCCGCATCTCGACGGGAGCTTCGCGATCCGCGAGGGCCTCTACCGCGCGCGGCGCTTCCTGCTCGGCGTGACCGAGCTCGGCCTGCCGGCGGGCACCGAGTTCCTCGATCCGATCACGCCGCAGTTCTTCGCCGACCTGATCTCCTGGGGCGCGATCGGGGCGCGCACGACCGAGAGCCAGGTCCACCGCGAGCTCGCCTCGGGCCTCTCGATGCCCGTCGGCTTCAAGAACGGCACCTACGGCACGGTCCAGATCGCGATCGACGCGATCGGCGCTGCGGCCGGGACGCATCATTTCCTGTCGGTGACCAAGCAGGGCATCGCGGCGATCGTCGCGACCGGCGGCAATCCCTATTGCCACGTCATCCTGCGCGGCGGATCGAGCGGCCCGAACTACGACGCCGAGTCGATCGCCCGGGTCGAGGCCCAGCTCGAGGCGGCCGGTCTCGCGAAGCGCATCATGATCGATACGAGCCACGCCAACAGCGGCAAGGACCACCTGAAGCAGCCCGCCGTCGCCGAGTCCGTCGCGCGGCAGGTCGGCGAGGGGAGCCGCTCGATCTTCGGCCTCATGATGGAGAGCTTCCTGGTCGACGGAAACCAGCCGCACTCCCAGGAGAAGGGAAACGCGGGCCTCGTCTACGGCCAGAGCATCACCGACAAGTGCATGAGCTGGGAGCGCACGCTGCCGCTCTTCCCACTGCTCGCCGAAGCGGTGCGCAAGCGCCGCGGGCGTTAGTCGCCGGCGCAGGCCGTCGCGCGGCGGAGCGCCGCCGGCGGTCCGTTCGCGTCGGGCGGGGAATCGATCGAGGAGGAATCCATGGCGAGCGGGAAGCGTCTCCAGTTCTGTCGGGCCGAACGCGAGGGGCGGATCCTGGTCGTCACGATCGACCGGCCCGAGCGCATGAACGCGCTCCACTGGATGGCCAACGAAGAGCTCGCCTCCGTCTTCGACGACTTCGCCGCCGACCCCGAGCTCTGGGTCGCGATCCTGACCGGCGCGGGCGATCGCGCCTTCTCGGCGGGCAACGACCTCAAATACCAGGCCGAGGAAGCGAAGGGCGAGCTGCGCGCCGGGCCGGCCTCGGGCTTCGCCGGCCTGACGTCGCGCTTCGATCTGACGAAGCCCGTGATCGCCGCGGTCAACGGCGTCGCGATGGGCGGCGGCTTCGAGATCGTGCTCGCCTGCGACCTCGTCATCGCCTCCTCGAATGCCGTCTTCGCGCTCCCCGAGCCCCGGGTCGGCCTCGCCGCCCTGGCCGGCGGGCTCCACCGCCTCCCGCGCCAGATCGGCCTCAAGCCCGCGATGGGCATGCTGCTGACCGGCCGGCGCGTCCCGGCGGAGGAAGGTCTGCGCCTCGGCTTCGTCAACGAGGTCGTCGCGCCCGGCGAGCTGATGGCGGCGGCGCGGCGCTGGGCCGAGCAGATCCTCGAGTGCTCGCCCCTCTCCGTCCGCGCGACGAAGCAGGCGGCCCTGGCCGGCCTCGATCACGCGAGCGTCGAGGCCGCGATGAACGCGCGATATCCCGCAATCGGGGCGCTGCTCGGGAGCGAGGACTTCGTCGAGGGCCCGCTCGCCTTCGCGCAGAAGCGCCCGCCGGTCTGGCGGGGCCGTTAGGCGCGCCGCGCTCCGGGCGCGCCTAGCGCCGAGAGCCGACGCTCCACCCGTCGCCTAGCCGATCTCTTCGAGGACCTCGCGCAGCACCGCGAGGCCGCGATCGATCTCCTCGGGCGAGATCACGAGCGGCGGCGCCATGCGCAGCACGTTGCCCCCCGCGGAGATGACGAGCACGCCCCGCGCGCGGCAGGCATCGATCACCCCGGCGACCGGCTTGACCAGCGCGAGCCCGCGCAGGAGTCCGCGGCCCCGGGACGCGAGCACCTTGTCCGTCCCGAGCGCCGCCGCGATCGCATCGAGGCCCTCGCCGAGCCGCTCGCCCATCGCCTTCGCGTGGTCGAGCACGCCGCCCTCGAGGAGCTCGTCGAGGACCGCGCAGGCGACCGCGCAGGCC
>JBIPOQ010000321.1:0-4775 GCA_044379055.1 Myxococcota bacterium | reverse complement strand
CGCCGCCGCGTATCACGGCGCCGCGATGCTCTGCTACGTGACGCCGAAGGAGCATCTCGGCCTCCCGAAGAAGGACGACGTCAAGCAGGGCTGCGTCGCGTACAAGATCGCGGCCCACTCGGCGGACGTCGCCCTCGGCATCCCGTCGGCGCGGGATCGGGACGACGAGCTGACCAAGGCGCGGGCGGCGCTGAACTGGGAGAAGCATTTCGAGCTCTCGTTCGACCCCGACCTCGCCCGCGCGTACCACGACGAGGACCTCGACGTCGATACGGACTTCTGCGCGATGTGCGGCCACGACTGGTGCTCGGTCCGCATCAGCAAGGAGATCGGGCTCTTCGTGTCGGGGAAGGACGCGGAGTATCAGTGGGACAAGCCGAAGATCTCGGCGGCGCTCAACCCCGCCCAGCGCGAGATCCTGATCCAGCGCGGCGTCCTCTCGCCGGCCGAGGTCCATCGCCTCGCCTCGAAGACGAAGGCCGCCGTCGGCGCCGTCGGCCAGAAGGCCGCCTGCCACAGCGACGTGGCCGACGACTCGATCGCCCAGCAGATCCAGGCCGAGCGCCTCGACCCGCTGACCCTCGAGCCCCTCGCCCCGGCTGCGTCGGAACGTGGGTCCCTCGAGGCCGGTCGCGCTTGAGTCGCGGACCCGGCGCGGAGGCCGCGCTTCGGGGAGCGCTCTGGCTGTCTCTCGGCAGCTGGATCGGCGCCTGGGGCTTCTTCGCGTTCGTCGTCTCGCGGGTCGCCTTCCAGGTCCTGCCCGGCAACGTCGCGGGGGACCTGGCCGGTCTGCTGCTCCGGACCCTCCACCTCGGGGGCGCCGGCGCGGGATTGATCGCGGCCGGCGCGCTCGTCGCCCTCGGCCGGCGAGGCCTCGTCGTCTGGCTCCCGGTCGGTCTGGCCCTCGCCTGCGTCGCGAGCGAGCTCCTGCTCTCACCGGAGATCGCCCTGATCCGGCCGAGCACCCTCGGCGCGGGCAATACCGCCGAAACCCAGGCGCGCTTCCGGCTGCTCCACGGCCTCTCGCTCGGCCTGTTCATGCTGATCCATGCGGCGACGGTCGGCCTGGCGGGCTGGCTGGCGTGGCTCGAAGCCCGCGATCGACAGAGCGGCTTCGCGCCGAGGCCTTGACGCGTAAGCACGCGAAATTGCGAAAAAAATTCATAGCCGCCCGCCAGTGCTTGGTGTATCCTAGGCCCCCGATAAAAATTTCTCTTTAAATTCACGCACTTGCGCGATACCAGGTCCCATCGGAGGCCAGCTCGGGGCGCCTCGGGAAGTGGGTCGGACATCGGTGGATTTGGCGAATCGGCGACCGGATCGGCGCAGATCACGGCAGAGATCGGCAGATTGACGCAGAGAGAGGCTCGACGAGCCCAGACACGCAGCGTCAGGGGCCCGGGAAGAGGGTCCGCGCCGGAGACAGCCGGAGACAGCCGGAGACAAGCCGGAGACAAGCCGGAGAGAGCAGCAGCGAATCAGCACGACTGGCGGAGCGACTGCGGCTCAGCACGTGTGGCCCACCAGGGTGGCCAAGGAAAGCCGGCGCAGGCCGGTGAACGGGGAAACTGAACGATGGACAACATCAAGATCAAGCTCGCACTCGAATTCTCCATCTCGGAGGGCGACCTCGAAGATGCGCTCGCCGAACTCGATGAGCTCAGCGTTGACAGCTTGATCACGCAGATCCTCGACAAATCCATCGCGGTCGACGACATCCGCTGCAAGGTCATCGAAGGTCCGAACAACCTCGAAGAGGTGGACGAGCTCCGCTCGGCTCCGCATCCGAGCTGAGCCGCCGCAGTCGGATCCGACGCGCGCTCCCTCCCCGGAGCGCTTTCGAAACGCCTCCTGCATCTGACCGCCTCGACGGGTCGAGACCGTCAACGGGATCGAGCCCGAATCGAGCCCTGGGCCGTCGTCGGGCCGAACAGCTCGAGCTGGGCCGCCTGGATCGGATGGACGGGCGCCGGGACCTCTCGAGCGGGCGCACGACGCCGACTCGCCGGGGCCCTCTCGGCCGCGACCCGCGGCGGCGGAGCCGCCGAGACGAGATCCCCTCCTCCGACCGGACGAGCGACGACGCCGGCCGCCCGCGGCCGATAGATCCCCTCTCTTCGCGCGCACTCCAGGATCCGGGCGTAGAAGGCCTGGAACTGCGGGCCGTGATTGAAATGCCGCAGATGCGCGAGCTCGTGACACAAGGTGTTGACGAGGCTCGAGTATTTGAGCGGCTGCCCGGTCGCCACATGGCGCAGCCGGATCCGGATCGTCCCGTCGGAGAAGCAGACGCCGTAGCGCCGCTTCACGTTCGCCCGCTCGGCCTCGAGCACGCGGTAGCGAAGCCCGAAGCGCGCACAGATCCGCAGCGCGTCCTGCTCGAGACGCGCGAGCAAGGCTCGTTTCGTCGCCTGATCCAACCTGGCCCCCAGCGTCATTTTCGGGATCGGCGCCGCGTCCGTCAACGGGTCGCAGCGGGGCTAAGCTCCCCGGCCATGACCGTGATCGAATCGCTTCCCCTGTTCCCGCTCTCGGATGTGGTGCTGCTGCCGGACAGCTCGGTGCCGCTCTTCATCTTCGAGCCGCGCTATCGCCAGATGACGCGCGACGCGCTCGCGGGGGCGCAACAGATCGGCATGGTCACCGTGCGCCCCGACAGCGTCGACGCGATGGCCGGTGATCCGCCGATCTTCGAGGTCGGCTGTCTCGGCCGCATTGCCCACGCCCAGGAGCGTCCGGACGGGACGTTCCACATCCTGCTCGTCGGCGAGGCGCGCTTCCGGATCCTCTCCGAAGCCCCGCGCGTCGGCGAGCGTCTCTACCGCAGCGCGCGCGTCGCCCTGCTCGAGGAGCAACGGCCGGCCTCCGACTCCGAGCTGGCGCATCTGCAGCGGCGACGCGTCGAGCTGCTCGAGCTCCTGTCGCGCTTCGTCCTCGGCCTCGGCGCGACGGTCGACGATCCGGCGCGGACGCTCGCGAGCTTCGAACGACTCGAGTCCGTTCCGCTCGTCAACGCGATCACCCAGTCGATTCCCTTCCGCGCGATCGAGCGACAGCAGCTCCTCGAGTCGGACTCGCTGATCGAGCGCTTCGAGATCGCCAGCGACCTGCTGCGCTTCAAGCTCGCCGAGTCCGGCGCCGGCGAGCTCGGCGCCCGCCGTCTCCCGCACTGAGACGAGCCTGGAGCGTCGCACACGCGGCCTCTGCGGAATTTCGAGATTTTTCGAGGATTCCTGCGAAAAAGTCGGATTGGTCGAGATCGTTTTTTTGAGAACGACGGTTCGAACGCGCCCGACGCGAAATCGAAAATGCCTTCGTGAATTCCCGGAAGCTGCTTGATTCCCTTCGGAATTCGAATCGTAAACCAGCGTATTCGGGCGTCTGGGCCGCTTAACGAGCCGATTTCGGAAGTGTGTCACGGGTTCGTCACGAAGCGGACCGGAATTCGTTGCCAATCGGGGAGCCAGGTGGTTTACTGCGCAGCGTTCCAACCGATTCGAACGAGAGTCCGTGAGAATCCCCGTGGAGCCCTCCAAATCCGCCTGAATCCGCTCTGACCCGCCCCGATCTGGGGTTTGCCCGCCACGCCTGCGCCGATCCGGCGATCGAAGGCGAGGACGGCCCGGGGGCGAGACGGCGGTTGGGGAAAAGGGCGCTCGGGATTTCCGAATGGATTCGGATTCGGTCGACGTTCGTTCGAGATTCGCCCAACCTCCGAGCTTTCTGGACCCTGAATGACCTCTGTGCCCAAGGTCTGGGGAGACGCATTGCGTCTTCTTCAGGATGAAATTCCCGATTTCGCCTTCGAAGCGTGGATCGCGCCGATCGCGGTCAAGCTCTCGGAGGACCGGGTCCTGCTCGGCTGTCCGAATGCCTTCCACCGCGAGCGCATCCGGAGTCATTTCAGCGAGGCGATCCAGCGCTGCTGGAGCCAGGCCTGGACGTCGATCGCGGTCGGCGCGGCCCCCGACGTCGGCGAGGCGCTCCCGCTGATGATTCTCGACATGAAGGAGTTCGCGGCGGCCGCCGGCCACGCGATCGAGATCCGGATTCCGGTCCGGCGAGCGGAGGCGACCGCGGTCGCGAGCGGCGCGCTGCGACGGACCGAGATGAGTGTCGCCGTCCAGGCGGTCGCGGTCCAGGCCGGCGAGCGGAGCGGAATGCGCGAGCGAACGAGCGGCGAGTCTTCCGAGCTCGAGCTCGATCTCGCGGCGGATCTCCCGGCGATCGGAGACGGGGACGGAGTCGGCACGCCCGCGCTGCGCGCGGTGCCGGCGATGGCCGCGAAGCCCGCGGCGAGAATCGAACGGCCGAGCCGCGCCCCGCAGCGCGACGTCCTGCGCGTCGAGTCGCCCCCGCGCTTCGGAATCGAAAGCGAGTCGGCGCAGGGCGAGCTGCCGTTCAGCTTCGAGAGCTTCGTCGTCGGCCCCTGCAATGCCCTCGCCCGGGAGGCGACGCTCGCCCTCGCGCGCCGAAAGCAGAACAGCCTGAACCAGCTCTACCTCGGCGGCGAGTCGGGCATGGGCAAGACCCACCTCGCCCGGGCAGCGGCGATCGAGGCCCGGCGACAGGGAGGGGCAGCGCCGGTCGGGCGCGGTCTCTCCGGCGCGTTCGGAGCGGGATCGCGCTCCCCGTCGGCGAGTACGCGAGCCGGCGTCGTCTACACGACCGCCGAGCAGTTCACGAGCGAGTTCGTCTCCGCCATGCGAAACGGTCGCTCGGAGGAATTCCAGAAGCGCTACCGCGCGCCGATCGGTCTGCTGATCGTCGAGGAC
>JBIPOQ010000320.1:0-4781 GCA_044379055.1 Myxococcota bacterium | reverse complement strand
GACGACGGGCCCCGCCTTCTGGGACAGCCCGATCTGGTCGAGCCCCCGCACGTGGAAGCCATCGAGCATCGCTGCGGTCCCGAGGACCTGGGCGACGGTGACGACGCCAGTGCCGCCGATGCCGGTGATCCGCGCGGCGAACTCGTCCTCGGGTACGAGGCGCGTGATCGGCGAGAACCGCTCGGGGGGCGCCGGAAAGGCACGGCGAGCACGCTTCGGCGGCGCGGTCGCTTCCCCGCCCGCACGGGCTCCGGGACCCGCGGTCGCCGGCAGCGTCACCGTCACGAACGAAGGACAGTCGCCCTCGAGACACGAGTAGTCGAGATTGCAGCTCGTTTGATCGATCGCGGTCTTGCGGCCGAAGGGCGTCATCACCGGCTCGACCGAGAGGCAATTGCTCACGCGTCCGCAATCGCCGCAGCCTTCGCAGAGCCGATGGTTGATGACGACGCGCTGACGCGGCGTCGCGACCCGGCCGCGCTTGCGCGCGCGACGTGCCTCGGCGGCGCAGGCCTGGTCGTGGATCAGCACCGTCGTCCCGGGGATCCGTGCGAGGCGCTCCTGCGCCTCGATCAGGCGATCGCGGCTCCAGACCTCGACCCCCGCCGGCAGCACGGCACCGGCATGGCGCTCGACGTCGTCGGTCGTGATCAGGATCGCGGCGACCCCCTGACTCGCGAGCGTCGCGGCGATGGCCGCCACGGAGAGCTGGCCCTCCGGATGCTGCCCGCCCGTCATCGCGACGGCGCCGTTGTAGAGAAGCTTGTAGGTCACGTTCACGCCCGCGGCGATCGACGCCTGGATCGCCAGCTGACCCGAATGGAAGTAGGTCCCGTCGCCGAGGTTCTGGAAGAAGTGCTCGCGCTCGACGAACGGCGACATCCCGATCCACTGGACGCCTTCGTTGCCCATGCAGCCGAGCCCGCCGATGTCGCCGACCCGCCGCTTGTCCATCAGCAGCGCCATCGTGTGGCAGCCGATGCCGGCGCCGACGAGGGAGCCCTTCGGGACCTCGGTGCTGCGATTGTGCGGGCAGCCGGAGCAGAAGAAGGGCTTTCGAACGACCGGCAGCGGAATCGATCCGGCCGGACCGCTCGGGCGGGCCGGAACGAGCCGGTCCCGCAGGCGCGACTCGAGCCGCTGGCGCAGCCGCGGGATCAGCAGATCGGCATCGAGGGCCCCGTATCCGGGCACGAGCCGCTCCCCCCGCTCGTCCGTGCGCCCGACGACGAGCGGGCGCTCGGCGACGTTGTAGAGCGCATCCTTCACGAGCGCCTCGAGGCCCGGTCGCTTCTCCTCGATCACGAAGATCTCGCGCAGCCCCCGCGCGAACTCGCGCACGGTCTCCGGCTCGAAGGGCATCGGCATGTTCATCTTGAGGACGCGGATGCCGCAGGCGGCGATCTGCGCGTCCGTCGCGAGGCCGAGACGCGCCAGCGCCTCGCGCACCTCGCGATAGGTGATCCCGGACGAGACGAGCCCGATCCAGGCGTCGGCCGGATCGACGACGACGCGATTGAGGCGGTTGAGGCGCGCGTACTGCCGCGCGAGCTCGTAGCGGACCTCGATGATCTCGCGCTCGACCTCGAGGGTGCGGGGCGTCAGCAGGTTGCCGTCGGCGCCGTGGAGATAGGGTCGCCCCTCGCGCTGCGGCAGGACCGGGACGATCCGATCCGGGTGCAGCTCGACCGTCGCCGTCGCATCCGCGACGTCGGCCACGATCTTGAGCGCCGTCCAGAGGCCCGTGACGCGAGAGAGCGCGATCGCGTGGCGGCCGAGGTCGAGGGCCTCGGCGGGGTCGCCGGGATAGAGCAGCGGGACGTGCATGTCCGTCAGCCCGCCAGCCGACGAGGACGGGATGGTCGAGCTCTTCGCCGCGGGATCGTCGCCGACGATCGCGACGGCGCCGCCGTGCATCGACGTGCCCGCGTAGACCGCATGCCGCAGGGCGTCGCTGGCGCGATCGACGCCGGGCGCCTTGCCGTACCAGAGGCCGACGATGCCCGCATGCCGACAATCGGGCTGGGCGGCCGCGAGCTGCGATCCCATCACCGCACTCGCGGCGAACTCCTCGTTCACCGCCGGGCGACAGACGATCGGCAGCTCGGGCGCGAGGCGCGCGGCGCGCGCGACCTCGCGGTCGTAGCCGCCGAGGGGGGAGCCGGGATAGCCGGAGACGAAGGCCGCCGTCTCGAGCCCGTTGCGACGATCGACGCGCAGCTGCTCGAGGGGCAGCCGCGCGAGGGCCTGGATGCCCGTCAGGAAGACGCGCCCTTCGTCGGCGAGATAGCGATCTTCGAGGGCATATCCGTCCCGCTTCGTCATGCGCGTTGCTCCTCCGCGCCGGCCGGCGCGTCGATGCGCTCGGCCGCACGCGCTTCGGCATGCCCGCTGCCGATCAGCCCGACCCGGCGCAGGGTCCGGTCGATCCCGGCGAAGACGCTTCGCTCGAGGCGGAACGTGACGTGGCCCCCCTGGTACCAGACGATCTCCGGCTCGCCCCAATGGCGCCAGAGATCGCGGACCTGATCCGGGGTCACCAATCGGTCGGCGACGGCGCCGAAGAGCATGCGGCCCTCCTTCGGCACCTTCGGCTCGAGCGCCAGGGGCGACACGACGCGCAGCACCTCGCGGGCATCGTCGAGGGAGTAGCCGCCGCGGATCGCGCGTTCGAGCTGCCGCGGGACCGCATGGCGCGCCAGCATGCGCGGGATGTCGGCGAGCGGGATGCCCGGGATCGCACAGACGAGGCCCTCTTCGAGGCTCGTATAGACCGCCGTCGTGTAGCCGCCGAGGGAGAGGCCGAGGGCGCCGATCGCGCTCGGCTCCTGCGCGCGGATCCAGCCGATCAGGCGGCGGATGTCCCAGACGGCCTGTGCTTCGGCGTGCAGCGTGTCGAGCACGTCGAGGCCGAGGAAGCCCGTGCCCGAGTGGACCGCGCGGCGGCGCGGGCCGTGCAGGGGCAGGACGGGGATCAGGACGTTCAGGCCGAGGCGCCCGAAGAAACGCTCGAAGACGCGCACGTCGATGCCCGCATGACCCATGCGATAGCCGTTCGTACAGACGAGCCACGGGCGCCCGGCGCCGCCGCTGCGGACGACGTAGGCCCAGCCTTCCCGACAGCTCGAGTACCCGAGCCAGCGCGCGCGGCCCGGCTCGCCCTCGCGCGGCGCATAGCCGCTCTCGAAGCGCAGGACCTCGATCGGGCGACCCGCGACGCGCCGACTCCGGATCTCGGGATCGACGAGCGGGGGCGGGCGGACATGATAGGTCTCGGGCGCGGCGAGGAAGCCCTGGCGCGCGAAGGACTCGCGGGCGCGGGCGATCTCGTCGACCGCGCGGACGAGCTCCTCGTCGCGGGCGAAGCCGCGTCTCTGGGAGAGCTCGAGACCGAGCAGGACCTCGTCGGCGGCGATCTTGGCGGCCAGCGGCCAGGTCGCGATCGGAGCGGGCACGTCGGCGGAGGCGGCCTCGAGCGCGAGCGCCGTGCGACCCGCCGCGATCGCCGCGAGACCCGCGCTTGCGCCGAGCAGGAGCGCGCCGAGCGGACCGAGGGCGAGTCCGAGCGGCAGGGCCAGGACGGCCCCGACGAAGCCCGTCAGGGCCCCGATCTCGGTGCTGCGCCGATCGTCGGACCGGAGGAGGGTCGCGACGGCGGCGCCGAGGAGCAGGGTGCCGACGACGAGGATCGGGATCGCCCCGAGCGGCCCGGCGGCGCCGACGCGGGAGAGCCAGAGGACCCCGGCGCCGATCCCGATCGCGGCCCCCATCCATCGACTCCGCGATTCGCCCACCCAGGCCCCCCTCGCTCGGTGCGTTTTCGGAGACTACCGGATCTCTTCGGCGCCAGCGGCGACGCGATGGAGCGATCGTTTCGTCGGGCGACAAAACCGACTCAACCCTCCGGATCGGCTTCGAATTCCGCGTTCTGTCGGAAGCCCCGTCCCGGCGCCGACAAAACTTCCGCAAGGGGCTGATCTTCCGTGCGGATTCGCCGTGGCGGGTCCGCGGCCGGGCGATCGCCGGCCATCCGAGCCTCGCAGGCACGCCTCGACGGATCTGGAATGGGAGGGGAGCGGGAGATCGGCTGGCGAAGCGGCGGCGCCCTAGGCCGGGCGGCTCCAGTACTGGCGCATCAGCTCGGCGACCCAGCCCGGTTGTCGGACGACCTCCCGCGGCAGGAACTCCTGCATCACCGGCTTGAGGTCGACGACCGGCGTGCCGTCGATGGCGTCGAGCTCGGCGACGACCAGACGCCGCCCGTCGCGGCGGACGATCCGGCAGATCGTGCTCCCGAGGCGGTTCGGCCGGTTCTTGCCGCGCTGGGCGAAGATCCCGATCGCGGGCCACGCCCGGTTGTTGCGCGGATGGCGGGCGCCGGAGACGATCGTCGCGGGGTCGACGCGATCGAAGACGAACAGGACCTCGACGTGGGAGAAGGACTCGAGCCCCGCGAGCGCATCCTCCTCGAAGCGCGGGTCGAGGACGATCGCGGACTCGCTCCCGCCCCAATCGTCGTCGATCGCCTCCTTCCGGGCGGCTTCGACGCGGCCAATGGGTTCGATCTCGAACTTTGCCATGCGCCTTCTCCCCCGCGGATTCGAAGACGAATCTGGCAGCCGGAAGCGATCCGGGCAACCGCGAACGACGCTATGGTGCGCCGACCCGAGCCAGGAGGGATCACGATGGCCGACCAGGACGAAGAGCTCCGCCGCGAGCTCGAACGGCTGCGCGCCGAGAACGAAGCCCTGAAGAACCAGGGCCGTCGCGGCCTGCGCCTG
>JBIPOQ010000246.1:0-5820 GCA_044379055.1 Myxococcota bacterium | reverse complement strand
GTCCGCCCGGCCCGATCCGGCCGGACGGGCGGCGGCACGTCCGATCCATCAGGGCCCGACGTGGGCTCCGAGAGAAAAAAAGAGACCGCGCAGCGCCCTGGCACTGCGCGGTCTCTCGTTTTCGCGGCACGCGTTCGCTTCGCGCGGCCAGGCCGACCGGTTTCGGCGCGGCGGAACCCTCAGCCGAGCAGTCGGCGCAGCATGGCGGAGCGGGCGGGGTTCGTATGGCTGATGCCGCCCGACGCGGATTGGCCGCCGGCCGTCGTGCTCGGGCCGAGCAGGCGCTTGGCGACGCCGACGAGGCGGGTGTGCACGACCTCGCCCGAGCCGGCGGGGGTCGGCTTGCGGGCGGTCGTCGCCGGCCGGGCCTTCGCCGACGTCCGGGTCGTCGTCTTCTTCGAAGCGACCTTCTTCGAGGTCTTCGCGCTCTTCGTGGCCTTCTTCGGGCTGGCCTTTGCCGAGGTCTTCTTCTTCGTCGTCGACGCGGCCTTTCGGGTCGTCGTCTTCTTCGCTCCGGCCTTCGCCGGCTTGGCCTTCTTGGCGCTGGTCTTCGATCGCTTTGCGGAAGTGCGTGCAGCCATGCGGTGTCCCCCTTCGTCGTCGTGCGCGGTGTCGAGCGCGCGCGAGCGTAGCCGGGTCAGCGCTCGCGAGGAAGAGCCTTCAGGACCGCGAGATGATCCTTCCACTCCGATCGCAGCGCGACGACGTCGTTTCGGGGGAGACCGATCTCCGTCGCGATCTCGAAGATCTCGTTGTCTTCGAGGGTCGTGATGCTCGTGTCGGCGGCCGCCACTGCGTAGAGACAGCGGACGAGCAGGATGCGCTCCTCGGCGGAGGCCATCGTTCGGAACGACCGGGCGACGAGATGATCGTCGCTCGCGCTGTGGGTCTCCGATGCCGCGATGGCGCTCTCGGCGAGCAGGCTCGCCCGCTCGGGCTCGAGGCCGGCGACCTTCTCGAGGCGGCGGGCGATCACGTCGCGCTCGCCGTCTTCGGTCGTGAGGTCTGCGCCCGCGACGCGGGCGAGGAGATAGGCGAAGGCCGCCACGAACCGGGCATCCTCGGGCGCCATCGCCGACAGGCGGGCGGTCAGATCGCGCAGGCTTTCGGGCTCCCGGTCGGCCGGCGATGCGCCGCTCGTCAGGCCGAGGAATCGGAACAGGGACACTTCGGGGATCCTCCGAGGGACGCCGGGGCGGGAGGCTCGGCGTCCGCGGCCCGCGCCGCCGCCGGGGCCCCACGGCCGGCGCGTCAGTCGTCGTTGGCGTGGGGCAGGACTTCCGCGTCGAGGAGCCGGGTCTGCTCGCTCATCTCGGCGGCGTCCCGCGCGAGGGGAATGGCGATGAACTTCGTGATGCCTCCGGCGCGGAAGGCGCGCAGGCGGTCGAGGACCTGCTTCGCGTCGCCGATGGCCTGGACGCTCTCGAAGCGTCGCCGCATCTCGGGATCGGGCAGACGCGCAAAGGGCGATTCGAAGCGCTCCGCGCCCGGCCCGATCCGGAACAGGATCGTCGCGCCGTAGTGGTCGTCGGGGATCGGGCGTCCGACTCGGGCCGACTCCGCGCGGATCGCCGCGACGGTGGCGCCGGCTTCTTCGGGCGATTGCAGCGGGGCGAGCCAGCCGTGGCCGAAGCGGACGGTGCGCCGGATCGCGCCCGCCGAGGAGCCGCCGATCCAGAGCGGGAGCGGAGTCTGCTTCGGGCGCGGCGAGATCGAGGCCTCGTGGAGGGAATGATGCCGGCCTTCGAAGCTCGCGCTCTCGTCGCGCCAGAGGCGCGTCATGACTTCGAGGGCCTCGTCGACGCGCTCGCCCCGACCCTTCGGGCTGCGACCGGTGGCGCGCCACTCGGGGCCGTCGTCGCGTCCGACGGCGACCGTCGGCAGCAGGCGTCCGTCGGAGAGCTGATCGAGGGTCGCGCATTGGCGTGCGAAGGTGATCGGATCGCGGAAGGGCAACACGATCGCGTTGGTCCCGAGCTTGAGCCGCCGGGTCGCGCCCGCGATCATCGCGAGCAGCGCGATCGGCTCGAGCGCCGGATCCCGGGAGACGACCCGATCCGACTGCCAGATCGAATCGATCTTCGAGCCCTCACAGAGATCGAGCCAGCGTCGGAACGCCCCGATCGACTCGAACGGAAATCCGCCGAGCCCGAGTCCGATGCCGATGCGGACCGCCATGCCTTCGACTCCCTGCCGCTCCATCCCGGAGCCGACGGGCCGGGGCGCGGCGATCGCCGAGGCTACGCAATGCGCCGGGAGGCGTCGACCGAGGCTTCCCGGCGACCGGGGCGACGGCCGGGCCGCCTTCCGGCCATCGCACCCGGGCAGCTCCGGCCGTGCCGGCAGCGCCCGGGCAGCGGGCGCGCAGATCCGCCGCGATTTCCAGCCTGACGGCAGGATTGCCGCGGGATTCGCGGTACACGCGCCGAATCAGCACGCCATGGACAGCATGGGCATCGCCCTCTCGGGAATGCAGAGCGCGCAGACGCGGGTCGCCGTCTCGGCCCATAACGTCGCCAACGGGCTGACGGAGGGCTTCCGTCCGCAGCGCGCCGTCCAGACCTCGGTCGCCGCCGGCGGGTCCCAGGCGACGGTCGCGACCGCGCCCGCGGCCGAGCCCGTGAGCCTCGACCGCGAGATCATCGATCAGATCGTGGCGAAGAATCAGTTCAAGGCCTCGGCCCGCGTGCTCGAGGTCGGTCTCGAGCTGAAGGGCTCGCTGCTCGACATCCTGGCCTGAGACGAGAGGCTCGAGGCGACGGGCGAAAGCCTGGAGCCGGCGTCCGACGCCCCCCTCCGAACGCTGGGCTCAGCGCAGCGCGCCGCCGCAGCTCGAGCCCGCGCCGGCGGTGCAGCCGAAGCAGTGGGCACCGGTCGTGATCGGATCGCCTTCGAGGCGGTCGAGGTCGTCGACGTCGAAGATCGTTCGCCGCGGGCCCGGCAACGGGAGGCCGAGCGCCTGGTTGAAGTCGCAGTCGTAGAGCGTGCCGTCCCAGGCGACGCTGATCAGGCTGCGACACATCACGCCCGTCAGATTCGCCGCCTCGAAATGGCTCACGAGCAGCGTCAGGTAGGCCTCGTACTCGCCGTCCCGCATGAGCTGATGGGCGAAGCGCTGGATCGGCATGTTCGTGATCGTGAGCAGGCGATCGAAGACGATGCCGAAGTCCGCGCCGAGCCGTTCGCGGTACTCGGCCTCGAGTGCGGCCTGCGCCGGCGGGAGGAATGCGCCGACCGGGTTGTAGACGAGGTCGAGGCGCAGCGCGGGGTCGCGGCCGTAGCCGAGGGCATTCAGGCGTTGCAACGACCGGATGCTCCCGTCGAAGACGCCGCGGCCGCGCTGCCGGTCGACGTTCTCGGGGCCGTAGCAGGGCAGGCTCGCGACGACGTCGACCTGCTGTGCGGCGAGGAACTCGGCGGTGTCCTCCTGGCCCGGCTCCTCGAGGACGGTCAGGTTGCAGCGGTCGAGGACGCGGCGGCCTCGCTCGCGGGCAGCGCGGACGAGGTCACGGAAGCCGTCGTGGAGCTCGGGGGCGCCGCCGGTCAGGTCGAGGGTCGCGACGCCGGGGTTCCGGTCGAGGAGCTCGACGATCCGGGCGAGGCCCTTCGCGTCGAGGCGTTCGGTGCGCTTCGGGCCGGACTCGACGTGGCAGTGGTGGCAGGCGAGGTTGCAGCGCAGGCCGATGTTGACCTGCAGCGTCGTGACCCGGGCGCGCCGGAGCGGCGGCGCGCCGATGGCGCGCAGGTGTGCGTCGAAGCGCTCGCGGTCGGGCGCGCCGGGCGCCGCCGCCTTCAGCAGCACGCGCCGCTCGCCGGCCGGGAGACCCGGTACTCGCCGCCCTTCGTCTCCCGCGGATGGCGCGGGGCGCTGCGCAGGCAGTCGAAGACCGCCTGCTCGGCCTCGGGGACCGCCGTCGCGGGCTCGATGCCGAGGGTCTGGTCGGCGTAGGGCGCGCTCGTCATCAGGCGATAGGTCTTGGCACAGACGGCGGTGCGCACACCGCGCTCGAAGGTATGCCCGTCGTCGTCGACGACCGCCTTCCACGGCCCCTTGTAGAGGACCGCCTGGCCCGCCTCGAGGCAGGGGCCCTGCTTGCCCTTCCAGGCCGTGATCGTGACGGATCGGAACTCGATGCCGTCGACGACGGCGAAGGGCTCGCTCGCCCACTCGTCGATCGCGATGCCGTGGAACCCCGCCGCCTCGAAGCGCCGCAGGAGATCGAGCTCCTGAAAGGCGCCGGAGACGCAGCCGCTCCAGAGCTCCGGATCCTGCTTCAGCGCGAGGGGCACCTCCTCGTCGCTCACGATGTCCGAGATCGCGATCCGCCCGCCGCGCTTCAGGACCCGGAAGATCTCCCGGATCAGCGCGTCCTTGTCCTCTTCGCGGACGAGGTTCAGGACGCAGTTCGAGACGACGAGGTCGATCGAATCGCTCGGGACGAGCGGTGCCTCGCGACAGAGCCGCGCCTTCTCGTCCTCGAGCTTTGCAAGGTCCTCGAAGCTCTTGACCGGATGCGCGGCGAGCCAGGCGTCGAGGCGATCGACGTCGAGGGCGAGGTCCTGGATCCGGCCGCGGCGGAACTCGACGTTCGCATGCCCGATCCGCGCCGCGACCTTCGGCGCCGCGCCCCGGGCGAGCGCCAGCATCTCCTCGTTCATGTCGACGCCGATGACCCGGCCCTTCGGCCCGACGACCTGGGCCGCGATGAAGGCGATCTTGCCCCCGCCGCTGCCGAGATCGAGGATCGTCTCGCCCTCGCGGACGTGCCGGGACGGATCGCCGCAGCCGTAGTCCCGCTCGATCACCTCCTTCGGGATCGCCTCGAGATAGCGCGCGTCGTAGTCGACCGGGCAGCAGAGCGCCGCCTCGCGCACCCGCGCCGCCTCGCTGTAGCGCGCCCGCGTCGCGGCCTCGGCGTCGAGGGCGACCGGGTCGGCGGTCGCCGCGGCCGGGGCGGTCGGGCAAGACGAGGCCGAGGGCACGACCGGCCGAGTGGATGCGGACGGGGATCGGGGCAGCGACATGGGCGAAAGAACCTCCCGGCTTCGACGTTCGATACGAAGCGGCGCCGCAAGTGGTAACACCGAATGGCCTCCCCGTGCGCGCCGACCCGCAGTCGCGCTGCCGAGCCCCTCCGAATCCTGCCCGGCCGAGCCCCCGCTGCTATCGTGCCCGCCGCCCGCGCCTGCCCGCTGCGTGGGCCGAGCGAACCGAATTCCCGGCGCCCCGGGCGCGCACCGAAGGAGACCCCCATGAGCCCCATCCGATTCGACAACCGCGTCGCCGTCATCACCGGCGCCGGCGGCGGCCTCGGCCGAACCTACGCCCTCGAGTTCGCCCGCCGCGGCGGCAAGGTCGTCGTCAACGATCTCGGCGGCGCCGCGGACGGGACGGGCAAGGGCTCGAGCATGGCCGATCAGGTCGTCTCCGAGATCACGAAGGCCGGGGGCACCGCCGTCGCCAACTACGACTCCGTCGCGACGCCGCAGGGCGGCGAGGCGATCATCAAGACCGCGCTCGACAATTTCGGTCAGGTCGACATCGTCGTGAACAACGCGGGCATCCTGCGCGACAAGTCCTTCGCGAAGCTCTCGCAGCAGGAGCTCGAGATCGTCCTCGACGTCCACTTGAAGGGCGCCTTCTACGTTTCGCAGCCCGCCTTCCGCGCCATGAAGGAGCGCAACTACGGCCGCTTCGTCCATACCGCGTCCGCCGCCGGCATCTTCGGCAACTTCGGCCAGACGAACTACGGCGCCGCGAAGATGGGCATGGTCGGCCTCTCGAACGTGATCGCGGTCGAGGGCGCGAAGAACAACATC
>JBIPOQ010000074.1:0-10723 GCA_044379055.1 Myxococcota bacterium | reverse complement strand
ACGTGATCGCGCCGATCGCGCGGACGCGCCTGACCGAGGAGCTGCTCGGCAAGCTCGCCGACATGTTGAAGCCCGAGTTCGTGACGCCGCTCGTCGTCTTCCTCTGCTCGGAGCAGTGCGACGTGACGCATTCGATCTACTCGGTCGGCGGCGGGCGTTATGCGCGCATCTTCATCGGCATGGCGAAGGGCTACTTCGCGGGCGTCGGCGCGAACGTCTCCGTCGAGGACGTCGCGGCGAACTGGGACACGATCCACTCCGACAAGGACTACATGATCCCGGACTCGATCGCGGCGGAGATGCAGGCGCTGATGGCGGCGGCGAAGGGTTAGGGGGCGGCCCGGTCGTCCCGGCGGCCTCGATCCCGATTCGCCTCGGATCTCACGCGCTGGGCTCCCCGCCGTCGAGCGGGTTCGCGGACGTGTCCCCGTCGAGCAGGATGCCGTCGTCGTCCATCTCGACTTCGCAGATCTGGTCCGCATGGAGGCCGAGCAGGCCGCGCGCGCCCTGGTCGCCGGTGAGGGCGAGCATCTCGGGCACGAAGCGCGTGGCCCAGAGGACCGGGTTGCCGCGTCGGGCCCGATGCGTCGGGATGCAGATCGCGCGGCCTTCGGCGGGGTCGAAGGCTGCGATCAGACGATCGAGATGCGCCGTGGTGACGCGCGGCATGTCGCCGAGCTGCACCAGCACGCCGTCGATCTCGGCGGGCAGGGCCGAGAGGCCGACGCGCAGGGACGAGCTCAATCCGTGCTCGAAGTCCGGGTTGTGAACGATGCGAGCCTCGCTGCCGGTGAGCGCCTGGCCGATGCGATCCGCGTCGTGCCCGACGACGACGATCGTCGCGATGCCCTGCGAGCGCGTCGCCGTCTCGACGGCGCGCACGACCCTCGGTACGGCATCGGCCTGCCTTCTCCGATCGTTCGCCCGCGCCGGGATGCGGGGGCGACCCGCGGCGAGGATCAGTGATGCGATCCGGGCCTGACGAAGCGCCGGGGGGGCGGGAGACGCGGTCCGCCGGGGCAGGGGACGCGACGGGATCTCCGCCAGCAGGCCGCCTGCCCCCATGCGCATGATCTCGGCGCGGCCGATCGGCACCCCGGCGGCGACGCGCTGCAGCACCCAGTCGAAGCCGTTCAATCGGGGCGAACGCGCGCATCCGGGCAGGCCGATCACCGGTTTGCCGCCGAGCTTGCCGAGCAGCAGCAGATTGCCCGGATCCACCGGCATGCCGAAATGCTCGACCACGCCCCCGGCCGCGCCGATCGCGCTCGGAATCACGTCGCGACGGTCGACCACGGCCGAGGCCCCGAGGATCAGCAGCAGATCGGCGCCTCGCGCGATGCCGGTCGTCAGGGCGTCGGCGACGCGGACGGCGTCGTGCTCGACGACGCTGTCGGAGATCAGCTCGCCGCCGACCCCCGCGAGGCGCGCCCGCGTGACGTCCACCGTGTGCGCGAGCACGCTCGGTCTCGTGCCGGGCAGCCGCGTCTGGACCAGCACCGCCCGCATCGGGGCGAAGCGCGCGACACGCACCAGCGGGCCGTGGGCGGCCTGGCGTGCGAGGACCGTTTCCAGCGCTGTCCGCGGAGCGGCGAAGGGGATGATCTTGACCGTCGCGACCATCTGACGGGGGACGACGGGCGTGTTGGGCGGCAGCAGCGCGACGGTCATCGACTCGTCGACGGCATTGATCGCGTCGAGGTGGACGGGCTCGTAGGCGGCGATGCCGGCCGTCGTCGCGTAGAGATTGGCGCGACCGGTGAACGAGGCGGAGACGACCAGGTTCTCCCCCGCGATGCGGTGCGCGATCTCGGTCGCCGCCTCGTCCTCGGGCACGTCGTCGGCTTCGAGTCGTACGGCGACGACGTGCGTTCGGCCCGTCGCGGCGATCTGGTCGAGATCCGCGCGGCGGAGCACGCGGCCCTTGCTGAAGCGGAAGCCCTCGCCCTTCAAGCCATGTGCGAGGAGCGCGCCCTCGGCCTCTGCGAGCGCGATCTCCCCGAAGATCATTCGGGCAGGCCTGCGCTGCGTCGGCGTGCGCTGCGGTCGCGGCGCTCTTTGCTCATTTTGTGGCTCGTCCACGGGCCGCGCACGGCGAGAAGGGCGCTCAAGCCTTCTCGATCATCTCGTCCAGGACCGGCCAGTGGATCGCCGTCTGCGCCGCGAAGGCCTGGAGCAGGAGCTCCCGATCCTCGTCCGCCGAGGCCGCCCGGAACTTCGTGACCTTCTCCCGCAGCTCCGCTTCCGCCGGGCTCGTCACGACGTCGGCCTTCAGGATGCCCTCTTCGTGCTCGAGGCCGAGCAGGTCGAGCCATTCGCCGAGCAGGTCGAGGCGGCATTTCAGGAAGTAGACGGCGAGGAGCTCCTCGGCGAGGGCATTCGAGCCGGTGCGCGAGAGGGCGCGGCGGACGGACGAGACGCGCATCGCGAGGGGCTGCTTCAGCAGGAACTGGGGCCGGAACTTCAGCGCGATCGCGGCGGCCGCGACGGTCTGCTTGACCGCCTCGGGCGACTGCTCGGCGATCTTCTCCATGATCTGGCCACACTTCTCCTGGCTCATCGCCGCGAAGATCTGGTTCGGTCGCATCGGGTCTCCTTCGGCCCGCCGAGGGCTCGGGCGAGCGGGTTGTAGCATGCCGGCCGCGCCGATGGCGACGGACCGGGCGCGATCCGCGGAGGGCGTCAGACCGGTCGGCGGCTCCAGGCGACCTGCAGGCTGATGCCGAGCGTACAGACGAGGGCGGCGGCGAGGGCGGAGTGGAGCGCGGTGATCTCGACCGGCAGGCGGAGCAGGACGTTCGCGACGCCGACGGCGACCTGGGCGAGGCCGAGGACGCTCGCGAGGGCGAGCCAGCGGCCGAGGACGGGGGACCGGCGGGTCAGAAGGGCGGCGGCGAGGAGGGCGGCGAGGAGCGTGTAGGCCACGGTGCGGTGGAGCACGTGCAGACCCTGGATGCCGGAGAAGGTCGGGAAATACTCGCCGTTCATGCAGGTCGGCCAGTCGGGGCAGACGAGGCCCGCGTAGCTCGAGGAGACGAGCCCGCCGAGGACGAGCTGGAGGGCGAGGAGCCCGGCGACGGCGGTCGTCGCGGCGCGTTCGAGGGGGCTCGCGGCCGGGGGCCGGTCGGCGACTCTCTGGACCGGCGATCCGACCGGCCGGTCGGTGCGAACCGGTGCCGGCCCGGCGAGCTCGAGCAGGCGGCGGCCGATCAGCACGAGGGCGAGGGCGAAGGCGTTGCCGGTCACGAGATGGGACGTGACGGTCCAGGTCGCGAGGAGCTTCAGGACCGTCAGGCCGCCGAGAACGATCTGGACGGCGAGCAGGAGCGCTGCGATCGCGAGGGCGGGGCGGAGGGCCGGTCCGAGCACGGGGCGGCGCAGGGTCGCCCAGGCGAGGCCGGTGAACAGGAGCGCGACGCTGCCGGCGACGACGCGGTGGCCGAACTCGAAGGCGACCTTGAAGTCGAGCTGCGGGATGACGTCGCCGAAGCAGAGCGGCCAGTCGGGGCAGGCGAGGCCGGCGCCATGGGCCCGGACGAGGGCGCCGAGGACGATCAGGCCGTAGGTCAGGGCCGCGAGGGCGAAGAAGGCCCGGCCGAGCTTCCGGGCCCCCGCTGCGTCGACCGATTCGGCCTGGCTCGCGCCTTTCGCCTTCACGCTTCGTCGCTCCTTCGTCATTCCGGGACGGAATGGGGCGGCCGGTGTCTCTCGAGGGGAGATCGCCCGGAGCCGCGCGCGCGGACTCTAGGAGAGCCGGCAGGGCGGTAGAAGAGGCCGTGTGGCGACTGTGCGGAAAAAGGAAGACCCGACCCGATGCCCCATGGGGCCCCGCTGGATCCGGATCGATCGGTCGAGGGCGATCGCTCTCGCTCGCATCGATCCTTCAGATCTCCCGAGTCGGCGTCGATAGGGAGCTTGATATGGTGCAAGCCGAAATGACGCGTGATCGAAACGACGACCCCCGCAAGCTCTCCGCGATGATCGCGCGGGTGAGCGATCTGGCGACGAACCACGCGGTCTGCTCCGTCGTGGTCGGCGTGGCCGCTGAAGAGGGCGACCTCTTCTTCCCCGACTACGTCGATTATCTGATCAGCGCCCTGCGCGTCGAGGATCAGATCTTCCGCATGACGCGCGAGCGCGCGCTCCTCTATCTCTCGGACGTCGATGCGGCCGGGGCCGCCGAGGTCCTCGTTCGCATCTACTCGGAGTTCTGCAAGGAATTCCCCTCCGCCCACCGCCCCGAGTTCGAGCAGCGCATGCTCGAGATCCGGCCCGGCCTCGGCCCCGTCACCGTGAAGGACGTGCTGACGTCGGTCTTCGGAGCCCGCGAAGCGGTCCACTAGGCCCGTCCGTTCGAGCGTCCGTCGCCGATTCAGTCGCGGAAGAAGAGCGAACGGAGTCGGGTCGTCATCGGCCCCGCCCGAGCCTCTCCGATCGGCGTCCCGTCGAGCGCGACGATCGCAGCGACGCCGCGGACCGCGTTCGTCGCGATCAGCTCGCGGGCCGAGGCGAGCGTCGCTCGGTCGAGGGCATCGCTCTCGCGGAGCGCGCCCGGGCCGAGGAAATCCCGAACGATCTCGAGCCCGAGGCCTTCGACGCCGCCGAGGCTGCGCGCCGGCGTCTCGAGCCGGCCATCCCGGGTCACGACGATCAGGTTCGTGATGCTGCCTTCGACGAGTCGGCCCGCGCCGTCGAAGAGCAGGACCTCGTCGACGCCCGAAGCGCTCCGCTCGGCGCGGGCGGCCTCCCAGGCGGGCACGTCGAGCGCCTTCGCGTTCCGGCGCGCACCCGGTCCGGGATGGAGCGTCCGCGCGGTCGCCGCGCGCCAGGTCCGCGGCTCGGGGCCGAGCGGGCGGGTCGTGGCGTCGAGCGAAAACGCCGAAACGGGGCCGCCGCCCGCGTCCGCTGCGCCGCTCGCGGGCTCCGCCCGCGACCACGCGATCCGCAGCACGCCGTCCTCCCGGCCGAGCGTCGCGCGCACGACGTCGAGCGCCGCGGCCTCGATCGCGCGGCGCTCCGGCAGCGGGAGCCCGAGGCGCTCCGCGTCCCGCCGCAGGCGCCCCGCGTGGCGCTCGAGCCGCTCGATGCGTCCGGTCCGGACGCGAGCGGTCGTGTAGACGCCGATGCGTCGCATGCGCCGTCCGCGCT
Source organism: Myxococcota bacterium (assembly GCA_044379055.1). Classification (GTDB taxonomy): domain Bacteria; phylum Myxococcota_A; class UBA9160; order UBA9160; family UBA4427; genus UBA4427. The sequence goes on along the minus strand of JBIPOQ010000074.1, from coordinate 5,575 downwards.
CCGCGACCTAACGCTGGTCGATCGGGACGTACTTCGCGTTCGTCGCGCCGGTGTAGATCTGGCGCGGGCGCCCGATCTTGAAGGAAGGATCCTGATGAAGCTCCTTCCACTGGGCGATCCAGCCGGGCAGGCGGCCGATCGCGAACAGGGCCGTGAACATGTTGGCCGGGGTTCCGATCGCGTTGTAGATGACGCCCGAGTAGAAGTCGACGTTCGGGTAGAGCTTGCGCTGGACGAAGTAGTCGTCCTTCAGCGTGATCTCCTCGAGCTCCTTGGCGATCTCGAGCAGCTTGCTGTGGATGCCCATGCGCTCGAGGACCTCGTCGCAGGCCTTCTTGATCACCTTCGCGCGCGGGTCGTAGTTCTTGTAGACGCGGTGGCCGAAGCCCATCAGGCGCGCGCTCTCGTCGCCGCTCTTCGCGCGCTCGAGGTACTCGCGGGCGCTGGTGCCCTCCTCGGCGATCGACTCGAGCATCTCGATCACGGCCTGGTTGGCGCCGCCGTGCAGCGGCCCCCAGAGCGCGTTGATGCCCGCCGAGATCGTCCCGAACAGGTTCACCATCGACGAGCCGACCAGGCGCACGGTCGAGGTCGAGCAGTTCTGCTCGTGATCCGCATGGAGCACGAAGAGCAGGTCGAGGGCCTTCTTCACGACCGGATCGACCTCGTACTCCTCGCACGGGTTGCCGAACATCATGCGCAGGAAATTGCCGACGTAGTCGAGGCTGTTCAGCGGATAGAGGAAGGGCTGGCCGATCGAATGCTTGTAGGCGTAGGCCGCCAGGGTCGGCAGCTTCGCGATCAGGCGGTGGATCGAGATGTCGACCTGCGCGGGATCGCGCGGATCGAGGGAGTCGGGATAGAAGGTCGCGAGCGCGCCGACCGTCGTCGAGCAGGCCGCCATCGGATGGGCGTCCTTCGGCAGCGCCGTGTACATCCGCTTGAGATCTTCGTGGAGCATCGTGTGGCGTCGGATGGACGTCTCGAAGGCCTCGAGCTCGGTGCGCGTCGGCAGCTGGCCGTAGATCAGGAGGTAGGTGACCTCCATGAAGTTCGACTTCGATGCGATCTCCTCGATCGGGATGCCGCGGTAGTGGAGGATGCCCTCCTCGCCGTCGATGAAGGTGATGGCGCTCTGGCAGGAGCCGGAGTTCGCGTAGCCGGGGTCGAGGGTGATGTGGCCCGTCTTCGCGCGGAGCTTCGTGATGTCGATCGCGCGCTCGCCTTCGGTGCCGACCACGATCGGGAAATCCCAGCTCTGGTCGCCGATCCGCAGCTCGGCCTTCTGCGCACTGTTCGAGGGGGTCTTGTCGGCCATGGGGATCTCCTTGTTCGTTCGGGCGCGGATGCGTCGGCGCGGACGGGATTCCGGACGGGCCTCGGATTCAGCTCTTCGTTCCGAGGGCGGCCGTTCTTTCGACCAATCTCGACCGGGGAACGAGCGATGCGGCACGAGGGAGGGCCCCCGTGGATACGACGGCCGTCGAGTCCGGCCTTTTCCCGAGACCGCCCGGGACGAAGCCCTTCGCGTCGGTCGTTCCGCGAGGATTCGTTCGAGCGGGGCGCGCCGGGGCAAAGTAGCGGACGGATCCGAGCGCTTCAGCCCCGGATCGACTGCGAACCGGTGTCCCAGCGCACACCCGACGCCTCGATCCGACCGCGCGTGCCTCGACTTCGTGCCTCGTCCCTAAGGGGTCGACGGCGGCGGCGGCTCGCCATCGCTCCGTCGTGCCAGAACGAGCTCACGACGTCCGGTTCGGAAGCGCTCGACGGCGACGAGGTCGAGCGCTTCGCCGATTCGATCGAGCTCGCTCGCGCGCATCAGGATCAGCCGACCGCCTTCGGCGAGGAAGCGCTCGGCCTCGGCTGCGCTCGCGATCGATCGGACGCTGCGGTCGCCGTAGTACGGGATTGCGCCTTCGAGGGGCCGGAGGCCGAAGAGCGCGACGGCCTCTTCCGGTTGCGTCCGTCGCGCGATGGACTGCGCGATCGGACGAGGCGACTTCTCGGCGTCGAGACGCGGCAGCACGAAGAGGAAGCCCACGAGCTCGAGGACGGCCACCGCCGCGACCGCCCCGGCGAGTCGGCGCAGCCGGCGCCGATCGGGCGCTCCTTCGGGCCCGTCCCCGTCTTCCGTTGCCGCCGTCGTCGCCGGTCGCGCCCGGGTCGCGACGAACGCGCAGCCGAGCGCCAGGGCGGGAAAGATCGGCAGCAGGTAGACGCCGCGCTTGCCCGCCGAGAGGCTGAAGAACGCGAGCGGGACGAGGATCCAGGCGACGAGAAAGCGCGCGCTCGCCCGCTCGCTCCAACCCGGACGCGCCGGCCCGGTCGCGGTCCCGGCCTCGAGCAGCTCCGAGCGCGGAGCGGGCTTCGCGCGCGTGGCCCGCGCGAGGGCGAGCGCGGTCGTCGGGAGGAGCAGGGACCAGGGCAGGAAATCGACGGGCAGCTGATAGGCGAAGTAGTAGAAGGGTCGAGCGTGGGAGCTGCCCGCGAAGAAGCGCGCGAAGACATTCGTCCCGACGGCCTCCCCGGCGAAGCCGTCGGGCGCGAAGGCCGTCGCGGCGCTGATCCAGAGCAGCAGGGGGCCGATCGAGATTGCGAAAGCCCAGGCGGGAACCAGGGCGCGAAACGCCGCGAGCCGCCCCTCCCAGGCGAGAAAGGCGGCGAAGATCAGCAGGGGCAGCCAGCCGACGGGGCCCTTCACAAGGGCTGCGGCGCCGAGGGCGGCGTGCAGGGCGGCGATCCGCGCCGGCGCGCGCCGCGCGTCTTCGACGCCGCCCCGGCGCAGCTCGAGCCCGACGAAGAGCGCGATCGCCAGCAGCTCGAAGGCGCACAGCAGCACGTCGAGCTGGGCCCGCCGTGCGCTGAACGCGAACCGGAAGCTCGTCGCGAGCAGCGCCGCCGCGAGCCACGCCGTCGGCGCCGGCCACCGCAGTCGCCGCGCGATCCAGAAGGTGCCCAGCACGCACGCGACGCCCGCCAGGGCCGAAGGCAGGCGCGCCGCGACTTCGTCGACCCGTCCCGGCCCGAGGCCGAAGGCCGCGGCGAGCCAGAAATAGAGCGGCGGCTTCTGGCTGTAGGGCGCGTCGTTGAGATGGAGGAGCACGAGGCCCGGCGCGCCGTGACGACCGGAGCGCAGCTCCTCGGCGATCGCTGCATAACGCGGCTCGTCCGGGGCCCACAGGTCGATGCGGCCGAGGCCGGCGGTGAAGAAGACGAGGGCGGCGAGCGCGAGGGCCAGTCCGAGGCGCCCTTCGAGGCGCGGCCGCGCGCCGGATGCGGTCCGACCCGGGGTCGGGGCATCGTCGTCCGCGGCGGTCGCTCGCAGGCCCACGGGGTGCCCCCTCTCTTCGTCGATCTCGGGTGTCTTCTTCACGGGCCCCATCGACGGTACCCTCCGCGGCGGGGGGATGCCGAGTGGCGGATTCCGGAGCGCGAGCGCAGGGCGAGAGGTCGATCGGCGCCGAGCTCGAGGCGCTGGTCCGCGACCCGGCGACGCGGCCTCGCGCGATCGCCGAGCTGCTCGACGCGCTGCCGGCCGGGCTGCGCACCGCCGCCGTCCGGAGCCTGACGCGGCGCGCCCAGCGGACGCTCTTCGAAAAGGTCCGGGACTTCGCGCCGGTCGAGCTGCGGGAGCTGGTGCCCCCGGATCGGGGCGCGCTCGAGACGGTGCGCCATCTGGGCCGCAATACGCTGCCGGCCTTCCGGAGCTTCGAGAAACGCTTCTGTCGCCTGCCGGGCGCCTCGGCCGAGGCCCCCGACGTGCTGGCCGGCTTCAACTTCCAGGCGCTCTCCGGGCTGACGGGCCCGGGCTATTTCCTGGCCGTCGCCGACCCCGAGCGGCCGGAGGTCCTCGTCGACTATCGCCGGCTCCCGACGACGCGCCCCGCCGACTGGCCGGAGATCCGATCGAACGAGACGGGCCTCGCGCGCTTCGTCTACGGCTTCATGGTCGATCGCCTGCGGCGCGTCTCGCGGGACGTGACGATCGGATCGGCGGCGCGCCACGGGCGGGAGCTCGGCAGCTATTTCGTGCTGAGCCGGGAGGGCTGAGATGACGCCGCGGCTGTCGGTCGTCATCCCGTTTCGCAACGAGGCGCCGTCCCTCGCCGAGCTCCATGAAGAGCTCGGGCGCGTGCTCGATGCCTTGCCCTTCGAGTCGGAGATCCTCTTCGTCGACGACGAGAGCGGCGACGATGGCCTCGTCGTCGTCGGCCTGCTCGCGGCGGCGGACCCCCGCGTCCGGCTGCTCGCGCTGACCCCCCAGTCCGGGCAATCGGCGGCCCTCGAGGCCGGCTTTCGCGCCGCGCGGGGCGAGCTCGTCGCGACCCTCGACGCGGATCTGCAGAACGATCCCGCCGATCTGCCGGCCCTCGTCGCGGCCCTCGCCGCGGCGGATTGCGTTTGCGGGTTCCGGGTCGAGCGCCACGATCGGCTCTCGGCCCGGGTCGCTTCGCGGCTCGCGAACGGCATCCGGCGGCGCGTTCTCGGCGACGGGATTCGCGACATCGGCTGCTCGCTGCGCGTCGTGCGCCGGAGCTTCCTCGAGCGGGTCAAGCTCTTCCGCGGGGCCCACCGCTTCCTGCCCGTGCTCCTCGCCCTCGAAGGCGCGCGGATCGTCGAGCGTCCGGTCCGCCATCGCCCGCGGCGATACGGCCGCTCGAGCTATGGCGTCTGGATGCGATTGCAGGTCGTCTGGGCGGATCTGCTCGGCGTGGCCTGGCTCGCGCGGCGGGTCGCGCGCTACGAGGTCAAGGAGCTCAGCCGGCGCGTTTGACCTTGAAGCCGCGGGCCTCGAGCTCGCGGACGAGGGTGTCGCGGTGCTCGCCCTGGATCTCGATCACGCCGTCCTTGACCGACCCGCCCGTGCCGCAGCTCCGCTTCAGCTCCGCCGCGAGGGCCTTCTGGGCAGACTCGCCGCCGGGTATGCCGGAGACCGTCGTGACGATCTTGCCGCCTCGGCCCTTCGTCGAGCGGGCGACGCGGACGATCCCGTCGCTCGCCTTCGCGGCCTCCGCCTCCTCGCGCGCGGCGATCCGGGCGCGGGCGCCCTTGCCCCGGCAATCGCAGACCGAGACGCGTCGACCGCAGGCGGGACAGATCCGGCCCGCCTCGCTCGAGTAGACGAGTCGATCGCCGGCGTCGCGGCTCACGGCGCGGCGGGGGCGCCGATCAGGCGACGGTGGTCGACCATGATGCAGCGGTCCTGCACGACCTCGATGCCGGCATCGCGCAGACGCTGGGCGGAGGGGCCGTGGTGGATCCCGAGCTGCATCCAGACGGCCTTCGGGAGCGGCCGCATCGCGAGGATCTCGTCGACGTGGGCAGGCACGTGCTCCGAGGCGCGGAAGAGATTGACGACGTCGATCGGAACTTCGACCTGCGCGAGGGTCGCGCGGCACGGCTCGCCGAGCACCGACGCGAGCTTCGGATTCACCGGCACGATCCGGTAGCCCGCCCGCTGCAGGTACTGCGGAATGCGGAACGCGTCTTCCTGCTCGCGGTCCTTGATCCCGACGACGGCGACGGTCCGGGCGGACGCGAGCAGCGCCTTCCGCTTCACGTCGCCGGTTGC
>JBIPOQ010000022.1:0-16583 GCA_044379055.1 Myxococcota bacterium | reverse complement strand
CCCGCAACGCCATCGTGACCGTCCACGGCGCGGCCGTCTACCGCCTCCGTGGCCACCTGCTCCCCCTCGTCGATCTTCGCGGCGAGCTCTGCCTCTCCCCCCGACCCGAGCACGAGGCCCTCGACGACCACACGCTCAACATCGTCGTCCTGCAGGCCGACGACCGGCAGTACGGCCTCATCGTCGACGCGGTCAACGACACCGAGGAGATCGTCGTCAAGCCGCTCTCGCAGCAGATCCGCGACATCCCCGTCTACGCAGGCGCGACGATCCTCGGCGACGGCCGGGTCGCCCTGATCCTCGACGCGATCGGGATCGCGAAGCGGGCCGACGTCCTCGACGAGCACCACGCCGCCGCGCGGCCGAACGAGGCCGAGTCGCCGATCGGCGAGCTCCGGAGCGGGGATCTCGAGACCCTCCTCCTCCTCGACCTCGACGATAACCGGGCAGCGATTCCCCTCTCTTCGGTCGCGCGGCTCGAGGAGATCCCGTTCGAAGAGATCGAGAGCAGCGGCGACTACCTTGTGACCCAGTATCGGGACCGGATCATGCCCCTCGTCTGGCTCGGTCGAGCCAAGCGACGGCCCGGGACGGGTGCCGTCGAACCGGGCGAGCGACTGCAGGTCATCGTCCACGCCGCCGGCGACCAACACGTCGGGCTCGTCGTCGACCGGATCCAGGACATCGTCGATGCCCGGATCCAGATCGAGCGCACGACCCACCGCCAGGACACGCTCGGCTCCGCGGTGGTCCAGGGCCGCGTCACGGACCTGCTCGACGTCGCGGGGATCGTCCACCGCGCGATCCCCTCCCTGCCCGGCACGAGCCCGGCCCAGCCCCGAGGACAGCGACCGTGAACCGCACGCCGCAGCTCTGTACCTTCACCGTCGCGAACACGCTCCTCGGCCTCGAGGTCGAACACGTCCAGGAAGTCCTGCGCTTCCACGACATGGCCCGCGTCCCGCTCGCGCAGCCCCAGATCGAGGGCCTCATCAACCTGCGTGGCCAGATCGTGACCGCGATCGACATGCGCCGGCGGTTCGCCCTGCCCGCGCGATCCGAGGGCGAGCGCCCGATGAACGTCGTCCTGACGCCGATCCACGGATCGGTCAGCCTGCTCGTCGACGACATCGGCGACGTGCTCGATCTCGACGATCATCGGCTCGAGACGCCGCCCGCGACCCTCGACCCCGCCTACCACGAGCTGATCCGCGGCGTCTACAAGCTCGATGGCCGGCTGCTCCTGCTGCTCGATCCCGATCGCGCGATCGCCCTCGAGCCCGAACCGGAAACCCCCTGACCCGGCCCGCGCCGGGAGACCCCTGCAACTTCAAGGACGCGCGAACGCGTCGGACCCAAGGAGACGGACGTGAGCTTCTTCAATCGGATGCGACTGACCCAGCAGATCTCGGCGGTCATCCTCCTCACCCTCGTGATGGGGATTCTGGCCACCGTCGCGACCCTGAAGGGCATGAGCGACGTCGGCGACATGTTGCGAACGATGCACGGCGACCAGGTCCACGATCAGCTCCAACTCAAGGCGATGACCGACAACTACGCCGTTCTGATCGTCGACGCCGCCCACAAGGCCCGCGATGGCGCGCTCACGATGGAGGAGGCGCGCGTCGGCATCGCGAATGCCCTCGATGAGAGCACGCAACAGTGGCAGGCCTACACGTCGAGCGAGCTCGACGACGAGGAGCGCGCCCTCGTCGAGGAGAACAACCGCGCGATCGCCACCGCCGGCCAGGCCATCAGCGACCTCTCCGCGATCCTCGGTCGCGGAGACCGTGCCGAGCTGACCCGCTTCGCCGCGACCCGTCTCTATCCTGCGATCGACACCGTCACGGACTACCTGACGAAGCTGATCAACCACCAGTCGAACGTGGCCCAGACCTTGGTCGAGGAGGCCAACGCCGACCTCGAGTTCCACACCGTCACCGGCATCGGCGCCCTCATCGCGACCGGCCTCGTCTCCTTCTTCCTGACGTGGATGATCACTCGCACCGTGAACCGCAAGCTCGGCGGCGATCCGAGCGAGGTCGGCGCGGTCGCGACCCGGATCGCGGGGGGCGACTTCGATTTCGCGATCTCGATCCCGGCCGGCATCACGGGCTCGGCCCTGAATGCCCTCGACGAAATGCGGGGCAAGCTCGCGGCGGCAGAGGAGATCAGCGCGGATGCCAAGGGTCAGATCGCCGCGATCGGGAAATCCCAGGCCGTGATCGAATTCGATCTCGACGGGACGATCCGGACCGCGAACGACAACTTCGTCTCGGCCATGGGGTACTCGCTCTCCGAGATCCAGGGGAAGCATCATCGGATGTTCGTCGATCGAGAACATGCGAACAGCTCCGAGTACGCGTCCTTGTGGAGCACCCTCGGACGCGGCGAATCTCTGAGCGGTGAATACAAGCGCATCACGAAGGCCGGACGCGAGATCTGGATCCAGGCCTCCTACAACCCGATCTTCGACGAGCGCGGCAAGCCGTTCAAGGTCGTGAAGTACGCAACCGACATCACGGCCCAGGTCGTCGCCAAGCGCCGCCTCGAGTCGGGCGTCGACCACCTCCTCGCCGTGACGGCGGCCGCCTCGAACGGCGACCTGACGGTCGAGGTCGAGGTCAAGGGCGAGGACCCGATCGGTCGCATGGGAACCAGCATCGCCGAGATGCTCGCGAACCTGCGCGACAGCATGTCGACGATCGGCGGCCACACCCAGGCGCTCGCGAGCGCGTCCGAGGAGCTCTCGGCCGTCAGCCAGCAGATGGCCGCGAATGCCGAGGAGACCTCGACCCAGGCGAGCACGGTCTCGGCCGCCTCGACCCAGGTCAACCAGAACATCCAGTCGGTCGCCGCCGGGACGGAGGAGATGACCGTCAGCATCCGCGAGATCGCGTCGAACGCTTCCGAGGCGTCGAAGGTCGCGACCTCGGCCGTCGAAGTCGCCGCGAACACCAGCGCGACGATCAAGAAGCTCGGCGACAGCAGCGCCGAGATCGGTCAGGTCATCAAGGTCATCACGTCGATCGCCCAGCAGACGAACCTGCTGGCCCTCAACGCGACGATCGAGGCGGCTCGGGCCGGGGAAGCAGGCAAGGGCTTCGCCGTCGTCGCGAACGAGGTCAAGGAGCTCGCCAAGGAGACGGCCAAGGCGACCGAGAACATCTCGCTGCGCATCGAGACGATCCAGGCCGATACCCAGGCCGCCGTCGAGGCCACCGCCGAGATCGCCGCGATCATCGGCCGGATCAACGAGATCCAGACGACGATCGCCGCGGCCGTCGAGGAGCAGACTGCGACGACGAACGAGATCGGACGGACCGTCGCCGAGGCCGCGAAGGGCACGGAGGAGATCACGTCCAACATCTCCGGCGTCGCGACGGCCTCGGAGGACACGACCCGCGGCGCCTCCGACATCAACAAAGCCTCGGCCGAGCTCGCGACGATGGCCGCCGAGCTCCAGTCGGCGGTCGCGCGCTACCGCTTCGAAGGGCGGGCGAGGTAATCGGTCTTGAAGGCGATCACCGTCGACGATTCGAAGACGATCCGCGCAATCATCAAGCGGACCCTGAAAGGGGTCGGCTTCGAGGTCGAGGAGGCCGAAGACGGCCTCGTCGCCCTCGAGCGCATCAAGCAGTGCTGGCCGATCGATCTCGCGATCGTCGACTGGAACATGCCGAACATGAACGGCCTCGAGCTGGTCAAGGCCCTGCGGGCCATGCCCGAGTACGCCGACATGCGCATCATGATGGCCACGACCGAGAGCGAGATCAGCCAGATGCAGCGCGCCCTCGAGGCCGGGGCGGACGAGTACCTGATGAAGCCCTTCGACCGCGAGGCGCTCGAGCAGAAGCTCATGCTCCTCGGGCTCGTCGTCTGAAAGCGTCCGCGCCTGCCCTATACGGAAGCCCGCGGCCGGCCGGGCTGAAGAAGGCATGATGGAAATGCAATGCATCCGCGTCCTCGTCGTCGACGACTCGACGGTCGTGCGGCGCGTCGTCGCGAAGGTGCTCGGCGACGATCCCCGGATCGAGGTCGTCGGGACGGCGGTCAATGGCAAGGTCGCGCTCGAGAAGGTCGAGGCGCTGCGCCCCGACGTGATGACACTCGATCTCGAGATGCCCGTGATGGGCGGGCTCGAGACGCTCGTCGAGCTGCGCCGCCGCGCGCCCGGGCTCCCGGTCATCGTCTTCAGCGCGACCGACGAGGCCGGCGCGGTCGGTGCCCTCGCGGCCCTCTCGGCCGGCGCCAGCGACTACGCGACGAAGCCTTCCCAGCTCGCGCGGATCTCGGATGCGGTCGAGGCGCTCCAGCAGGATCTGATCCCCAAGATCCTCGCCCTCTACGAAACTGCGCGGCGGACGAAGGCGTCGGCGACGATCCGGTCGACGCCGGCCGCGAGCCCGCTCGCCGCGGCGGCGCCCCGGGTCCTGCCCGCCATGAGCCACGCGTCGGCGCCCCAGATCGTCGCGATCGGAACGTCGACCGGAGGCCCGAAGGCGCTGCAGGCGATCCTGCCGGATCTCCCCGCGAGCTTCCCCGTCCCGATCCTCGTCGTCCAGCACATGCCGGCGACGTTCACGACGACCCTCGCCCGCAGCCTCGACCAGCGCTGCCGCCTGCGCGTCCAGGAGGCCTGGGAGGGCGCCGAAATCCGACCTGGCGAGATCTGGATCGCCCCGGGCGACTACCACATGACGGTCGAGCGAACGGCCGCCGGTGGCCGATTGCATCTCGATCAGGGGCCGAAGGAATGCTCCTGCCGACCGTCGGTCGACCCGCTCTTCCGGTCGGTGGCAAAGGCCTACGGTCCCCGTGCGCTGGCCCTCGTCTTGACGGGCATGGGCTCCGACGGCCTCGAGGGCGCCCGCGCGCTCCATCAGAGCGGAGCTCGGATCGCGGTCCAGGACGAGGCCACCTCGGTCGTCTGGGGCATGCCCGGGGTCGTCGCGAACGCGAAGCTCGCGGCGCAGGTCCTGCCCCAGAGCGAGATCGCCTCGTTCCTCGAGCGCAGCGTCGCGACCCGCCCGGCGCGGGGATCGGAGCTCGGTCGATGAACGCCGCCGACTTCGATTTTTTCGTGAAGTTCCTGCGCGAACGATCGGGCATCGCTCTCGAAGCTTCGAAGCAGTATCTGATCGATACGCGCATGGCCCCGATCCTGAAGGAGAAGAAGCTCGCGGATCTCTCCGCCCTGGTCGCCGGACTCAAGGCGGGCAACAAGGAGCTCGCCGACATGGTCGTCGAGGCCATGACGACCAACGAGACGTCCTTCTTCCGGGACGTCGCGCCCTTCGATGCCTTCCGGCAGCAGATCCTGCCCACGCTGATCGAGAAGCACGAGCGGGATCGCAAGATCCAGATCTGGTCGGCGGCCTCGTCCTCCGGCCAGGAGCCCTACTCCCTCGCCATCCTGATCCGGGAGCATTTCCCGAAGCTCGCGAGCTGGAACGTCAACATCCTCGCGACCGACCTCTCCGCCGAGATGGTCGCGAAGACCGAAAAGGGCGAGTACAGCCAGCTCGAGGTCAACCGGGGCATGCCCGCGCCGCTGCTCGCGAAACACTTCGCCAAGAAGGGGGTCCGCTGGCAGGTCAACGAAGAGGTCCGCAAGCTGATCCGCTGCCGGACGCTCAACCTGCTCGAGTCCTTCGCGGGGGTGCCGTCGGCGGACGTCGTCTTCATCCGGAACGTCCTGATCTACTTCGAGCCCGAGCTCAAGAAGGAGATCCTGGGCAAGATCCGCAAGGTGCTCGTGCCGGGGGGATACCTCTTCCTCGGCGGTGCCGAGAGCACGCTCAATCTCGATTCCCACTACAAGCGCCTCGACCTCGCTCGATCAGGCTGCTTCCAGCTCGAGGGAGACTGAATCATGGAGCCGACGCGGGACGACCTCCTTTCCCTGGTCGATCAAACCTGGCAGACACTCTTCGGGGACGCCATCGAGCCGAACGAGCCCGCTCCCATCGATCCGGCGGGCATTCGTGCCACGGTCTCGATCCGAGGCGCCTGGCAGGGTCGCGTGGTCCTCGACTTCACGGCCGGCGCCGCGGAGGCGGTCGCCTGCGGACTTCTCGAGGCGAAGCCCGGGGAGCTCGAGACGGCCGCCATCCTCGACGCCGCCGGCGAGATGGCCAACATCCTGGCCGGCAACCTCAAATCGATGGTTCCCCAACCTTCTACCCTGGGGCTTCCCGTCACATCTCAGGGGGCACAGCTCCTGGAAAACCCCGATTTTTCCAATGAGAATCACCATCTCGTGTCGTTTCTCTGGAAAGATACACAGATCTCCGTCACGTTCGTCGAGGGATCGGACGGGGATGGTGCCTGACATGAAGGCCATCCGTGATCCGAGGAAACCGAAGACTCTGCAACCCGCTCGCAGACGAGGTCCATTCTTGCTCGACCACGACGACCTGCTCCGCGCCGCGAACGACCTCGAGCCGCTCTCGCAGACCGCCTTGAAGCTGATGCGGCTCTTCTCCGACGAGCAGTGGCTCGTCGACGACGTCATCGCGGCAGTCGCCTTCGATGCCCCGCTGACCGCTCGGATCCTGCGCTGCGCCAACTCGGCCGCCTCGAGCGGCGTCTCGAGGGTCGGTTCCCTCGAGCAGGCGATCCTTCGGATGGGGTCGGGCATCGTGGTCCGGATCGCCGTCGGCGTCGCGGTGCGCGGGACCATGTCCGTTTCCATTCCCGAGCTGAAGGCGCCCGAAGGCGCCCTCTGGCGACACGACGTCGCCAGCGCGGTCGTGACCGAGATGATCCCCCTCGTGCGTCGCAAGGCGATCCCCGCAGAGGCGTTCACGGCGTCCCTGCTCCACGACATCGGTCGGGTCATCATGTACGAGAACATCGACGAGGGGACGATGCGCCTGATCGAGGCGGCCCGAAAGGCCGGCGAGACGGCGGTCGTCGCCGAGCGAACGATCCTCGGGGTCGACCACGGCGAAATCGGCGCGCTGATCGCCCAGTCCTGGAACCTGCCAGACAGCCTGGTCCACACGATCCGCCTGCACGAGGAGCCCGATTCGGCGACCGACCACAAGACGCGGGAGATCTGCGACATCGTCAAGGTGTCGGATGCCGGCGCCCATCGGCTGGGCTTCGAGACGGGAGAGTCCGTAGAGACCGAAGGCCATCTCGCGGACTCGCTCGATCGTCTCGGTCTCGACCACACGAAGTTCGACGAGCTGTGCAGCCTCGCCGGCGAGCGCTACGAAGAAATCCGAAACCAGTTCGAATGACCTCCGCCGCCCGCCTCGCCTAACGCATCGAGGCGGAGAAGCGTGCGGGCGCGCTGCGCAGGGCACTGGCCGCGAACGCGAACGAGGGCTCGCCCGCCGCGATCCGGAGCGGGAACCGCAATCGCTGAGCCGGTCCCCAATCCGTGGCCTCGAGCCCCGCGGCCCGATCCTCGGCGGTCTCCACCGCGTGCGGAGGCTGAATCGTCGCGGCGCCGACCTCGACGAGGAGCGCCGCCATACGCGCCAGCGAGAGTCGCGCCGTCGTCGCGATTCCCCAGTCCCGCCGCAACGTGAGGCCGCGGAGCACGGCGGCGGCCATGAGATATCCCGTCGCGTGGTCGAGCGCCTGGACGGGGAGTGGCGTCGGTCGCTCGGCTCTGGCCCAGACCCGACCGGACGCCGCGATCCCGCTGCTCATCTGGACGAGGCTGTCGAAGCCGCGCCGCCCGCTCCAGGGCCCCGTCCAGCCATAGGCACAAAGTGCAACGTCGACGATCCCGGGATTCAGCGCCCGGATCGCCGGCGCGTCGTAGCCGAGCCCCGCCAACGCGCCGGGGCGGTAGCCGTGGATCAGGACGTCGGCCTCGGCGAGCAGCGCCTCGAAGCGCGCGCGATCCGCCGCGACGGACAGGTCGAGACCCGCGCAGCGCTTGCCGACCGTCACCTCCGGAACGACCCCCGGCTCGTCCCAACCGGGGGGATCGATTCGCAGCACGTCGGCGCCATGGGCCGCGAGCAGGCGGCTCCCCACCGGACCGGCGAGGACGCGGGTCAGATCGAGAACGCGAATCCCCGCGAGCGGACGCTTCGCCACGAGCCCGCGACCCGCTCGCCGCGGCGCCGCGCAGGGCTGCGTCTGCCACGCGATCAGCGGCTCCGCCTGCACCGCGCGGCCCTGGGGATGGGCCCGCCACTCCTCCTCCGTTCGCATCGCCGCCGCACAGCCCCCGGCCGCGACGATCGCCGCCTCGAGCGCTTCGACCGTCGCGTCCACGACCGCTGCCGCGACGGCCTGCTTCTCCTCCGCGACGCCCAGCACCGCGAGGGCCGCGCGCCGGTGGTGCGGCGCATTGGTGTGGAGCCGGATCCAGCCGTCGCTCGTTCGATAGTCGCCGGCGATCGGATCCCAGGGCGAAGGCAAGGTCCAGCCGACGGGCCGGATCGAGAAGCCGAACCACATCGAGGCGAGGCGGCGATCGACCTCGACCCTCGGACGCCGATCGGCGGCTTCGGCGGGCGCCGCATAGCGCTCGATCTCGGCTCCAGCCGCCGCGATCGACGCGACGGCGAGCCCCGTCACGTCGAAGCACGACGGGAGCCCGCCCTGCCCCGTCACACGGACCTCGGGGATCGCCTCGGGCGTCGAAGACGAGGCGGCCTGCGCCGTGGGGCTCGCGAGGGCGGCGTGGATCCGATCGAAGAAGGGGCTCGTCAAGGCGATTCGCTTTCTCGGGCGCGCGATGGCGGCGGCAGGATCCGACTGCGACGCTCGTCGCCATGCCGAGCCTGCCCCGCGATCTCGAAGCGTACCGCCAAACGCCGATCTTCGACGAGGCCACGATTCCGACCGGGCTCCTCCGCCGCCATACGACGAAGGCCGGAGTCTGGGGACGGATCCGGGTACTCGAAGGCGAGCTCTGCTACCGCGTGCTCGAGCCGGTGCTCCGCGAGGAGCGCCTCGTGCCCGGTCGCGACGGCTTCGTCGAGCCGCAGGTGCCCCACGAAGTCGAGCCGGTCGGGCGGGTGCGCTTCTTCGTCGAGTTCCTGCGTCGGAGAACGCCGTCGGGCTGAGCCCGCGGCGATCCGCTTCGTTTCGCAGACGGCCCAGGTTCGTTAGCGTGATTCGAACCCGGGGCGCCTCCGAAGCAGGCGATGAGGTAGCGATGACCGCCGACTCCGACCTCCGAGCCCGCGTCGGGGCGATCCCGCCCGGCCTCGATTTCCCGCCCGTGTCTCTCGTCGCCGCGGCGCCTCTCGCCCGGGCCACCGTCGCGATCGTCACGACAGCCGCCCTCGCCCATCCCGGCGAGCCCTGGGCGGATCAGAGCCACGACTATCGTCTCTTCGACCACGACGACGACCGACTCCTGCTCGCCCACAACAGCACCAACTTCGATCGCTCGGGCTTTGCCCTCGACCGCAACGTGGTCTACCCGATCGATCGCCTGCGGGAGATGGAGGCCGAGGGAAAGCTCGGCCGCGTCGCTCCGCGCCACGCCTCGTTCATCGGATCGACCTTCGAGCTCGGCACCTTCCTGCTCGATACCGGCCCCCGCCTCGCCTCGGAGCTCCGCCGCGACGGCGTCGACGTCGCGCTGCTGACGCCCGTCTGACCGATGTGCACGCGTACCGTGAGTACGCTCGCACGGGCCCTCGAGGCCGCCGGGATCGCGACCGTCGCGCTGCTCTCGAATCGGCAGCAGGCGGAGGGCATCGGTCCGCCCCGAGGTCTCTACTGCGAGTTCCCGCTCGGGCGTCCGCTCGGCAAGCCCCTCGATCCCGCCTATCAGCGTCGCGTGCTCGACGCGGCGTTCGCGCTGCTCGCCGAACGCCAGGGACCCCGAATCGTCGACTTCCCCGACGTGATCGTGGACGAGGCGGACCAGCCCCTCGCCTGTCCGATTCCGCCGCGCCTCGATCCGAACGAGCCGCCGGCCATCGCCGAGGCGCGCGCGTTGCGGCCGGCCTACGAGCGGGGCCTCGCGCGCACGGGGGCGCCCCAGGTCGGGCGGGTCGTCGACGCGGACGGCCTCCCGGGGGCGATCCGGCCATTCGTGGCCGTCGTCGAGGGGACGCCCTGGAACGCCGTCGAGTACGCGGGCGGCCGCATCGGCGACCTCCTGCTCGACATCCGCGCCTACTACGAGACCGCCGCCCTCGGCCTCTCGGATCACGTCCCGGCCGCGCGCGCGTCGGAGAGCTGGTACCACCGCCAGACCCGCATGGGCGAGCTGCTGCGACGCTACTACGAGGCGGTGAAACAGGCCGATCCGCCCTTCCCCGGGCTCTTCTACCTGATCCCGATGTCGCAGACGCAGGACACGCTGTTCTGAGATCGGCGGGCCCGCCCGGGGCCGGGCTTCGACCGACTAGCGCTTCACTTCCACGCCTTCGATCGCGGCGATGTGGCGCTCGTCGCGCGGATCGCGCCCCTGCTCCGCGAGCTTCTCGCAGCGCTCCTTGACCGCCTGCCAGCCGGCGATCATGCGCGCCATGTTCTGCCAGTCGTAGGCATCCTCTTCGTACTTCCAGAGGCCGTCGCCCGCGTAGTGGAGAATCGTGATGTTCGGCTCCTCGTGGAGCGAGCCGTCGCCCGGATCCTTCATGCGATTCATGAGCTCGCAGATCACCCAGCCCCGCTCCTCGTCGATGACGTGCCAGGTCCAGGGGAAGTAGATCATGTGGTTCATCGGATACGGCGTCGTGATCGCGCTGATCCACTTGTAGATCGCGTCGCGACCGCAG
The DNA here is from genome assembly GCA_044379055.1 of Myxococcota bacterium. GTDB lineage: Bacteria > Myxococcota_A > UBA9160 > UBA9160 > UBA4427 > UBA4427. Next base: position 5,868 of record JBIPOQ010000022.1, on the reverse strand, counting down.
AAGCGGCCGAAATGATGCTCGACGTAGGTCGCGTCCTCGGTGAAGAGGTTCGCCCAATGGCTCCAGTCGCCGGTCGTCGCGGACTTGCGGGCGGTGAGGCGGTAGTGGTGTGCCTGGTCTTCGAGCTCTTGACGTGTCCAGCGGCCCATCGGGTCCTCCTAGCTTTCGGTCGGTTTCGGACGGCGCTCGCGCCAATCGAGGATCGCCGTCGGCGACCAGCGCGAATTCATGGGCAGGGCCGTCTCCCAGTCGGAATGGAGCCCGCGCTGTCGCACGAATTCCTGCGCCATGAAGTGCTGTCCGTTATAGCGCGCCGCCTCGGGGTCGGTCGCGAGCCAGAGCGCGGCCTTCGCGGGGACCGGGGTCGGGCAGAAGATCTCGCGCGGGTAGCCGATCCGCTCGTGCTGGCGTTCGCCGCGCTCGGTCCAGACCGGGCCGGGATCGAGATCGAAGGCGAGCACGCCGTCGCGGCCGTGCTCCGCGGCGATCCCGTCGGCGAGCTTCCCGAGCGCCGCCTTCGAGCAGTTGTACGAGACGCCCGCGCCCCCGGCGCCGGGCGGTCCGGCCTGCTTCGTGTAGTTGTGTCGGGTCGAGAGATTGATGATGCAGCCGGAGCGGGCCTCGACCATCCCCGGCAGGAACGCCTGCACGAAGGCGAGCGGGGCGAGAAAGTTCGCCTGGATCTTCGCGGCCCATTCGGACATCGGCGTATCCCGGATCCAGGCGTTCGTGTAGCGGCCCTGCTCGTACATCGCGTTGTTGACGAGGACGTCGAGCCTGCCCCAGGCCTTCGCGATCTGGCCGATCGCCGCGTCGACGGCGCTCGGCACGAGCAGATCGACCTGGATCGCGAGGGCCTCGCGCCCGAAGGACTCGACGATCGCGCGGGTCGATTCGAGGCTGCCCGGCAGCGGCGTCGGATGGCCCTGGTCGTCCTCTTCGCGGCCTTCGCCCTCTCGGAGCGTCCGGCCGGTGAACGCGACGTCGAAGCCCGCGCGGGCGAACTCGCGCACCATCTCCTTGCCGATGCCCCGCGTCCCTCCGGTCACGAGCACGCGCTTCGCCATGTCCGACGCTCCCGCCGCCCCCAGCGCCGCGATCGCGCGCCGCTCCGAGGCCGGTCCACGCTAGCGAATCGTCTCGCCGACCGACGGCCGATCCGACTGCCCCATCGCCCGCGGCCTGCGATCCCGGGTATTCTCCGGCGTCATGGACCGACCGGCATCCGGCTTCTTCTCACGGCTCCTGGGCTCCCGTCGGCGCCGGATCCTGCTGGGTCTCGGCCTGCTCGCGCTCGTCGTGCGCGCGGTGCTCCCCTTCGCGCTCCGCCCCCTTCTCGTCCGCCGCGCCGACGAAGCCCTCGTCGGTCGGATCGAGCTCGCGGATCTCGATCTCTCGCTGCTGCGCGGCGGTGTGACCCTCCACGGATTCTCGGTCCACACCGACGAACTCCCCTCCGATCGGCCCCCGCTCTTCGAGGCGGAGCGGCTCTGGACCCAGATCAGCTGGCTCGCGCTGCTCGGCCGCACGATCGAGATCGAGGAGCTCGAGGTCGAGGGCTTCGACGTCCGGCTCGACCGCTTCGCCGACGGGTTCCGGCTGCCGAAACCCGTCCCGACGGAAGCGCCCGAGCCGGTCGAGGCGGCGACTGCAGACGCGGAGACGAGCTGGTCCTTCGCGGCCGACGCGGTCTCGCTGCGGGACGGATCGTTCGAGCTCGCGGACCACACCGTGAAGGGCGAGCCGGAGCGTTTCGAGTTCGGCATCGAGGATCTCTCCGCCCGGGAGCTCGCGATCCGCACGAAGCCCGGCGACGAGGAGCCGGGCCGGATCGCGATCGAGGCGATGCTCGATCAGGGCTCCGTCTCCCTCGCGGCCTGGGTCAAGCAGCACGAGAACGGGCTCGACGTGCGCGGGACGCTGAACCTCGTGGGGCTCCCGATCGACAAAGTTCGCGCCTATCTCACGATGTTCGATTGGGACGAGCTCACGGGTCGGCTCGACGCCGCCCTCGAATACCGCTCCGAGCCGGGTGGCCTCCAAGAGCTCCGCGGCCGCGCCGCCCTCGCCGACGTGCGCGTCGGCGTCCCCGACCTCGACGAGCCCGCGCTCGCCTGGGAGAGCCTCGAGGTCGTCGTCGATCGGATCGATCTCGCGAATCGCGTGGCCGAGATCGAATCGATCACGTCGAAGGGCGCCCGGATCGTCGTCGATCCACGCGCCGAGACGCCGGTCGCCCTGCTCGCCTCCGGCGCGAAGCAGGCCACGACCGAGCCGGAGACGTCTCCGGAGGTCGCCGACGCTCGCGTCGGGTCGGACGAATTCCCGGAGAGCGCCCCGGCCGCGAAGGCGCCCGTCTCTCCCGATCCCGCCGTCGCGCCCGACGCGCCCGAGGACGCCGCGCCAGCCTTCGCCTGGCGGATCGACAAGGCGACCCTCCAGGACGGCGTCGTCGCACTGCTCGGTGCGCCGGAGCCGCTGTCGCTTCGCATCGAAGCCGAGCTGACCTCCCTCTCGAGCGCGCCCGATGCCCGCGCGTCGATCGCGCTCGACGTCGCGACACCGGAGGGCTCGCTCGCCCTCGACGGCGAGCTCGCGCCAGCCGCCCCGGCCTTCGACGGCAAGCTCGTCGTCGCCGATCTCGCCCTCGCCCCGCTCTTCGCGCGAATCGATGCCCCGGCCCTCTACTGGCTGCGCGCGGGCCGGCTCCGCACCGACCTCCAGATCTCGCTCGAACGGGACCTGCGCGTCTCGGGCCTCGTCGGTCTCGCGGGGCTCGATCTCGAGGAGGAGAAGACGGCGAAGAAGTTCGGCGTCGAATGGAAGGACCTCGAGCTCGCCCTTGCCCCGCTGACCTTCGCGGATGCCCTGGGCGACGCGGACCCGGAGAAGCCTCGTGCCCTCGACGTCCGGCTCGCGCGGGTCCGACTCGTCCAGCCCTCGGTCGTCCTGACCCGCGACGAGATGGGTCTGGTGCTGCCCCCTCTCGTGGCCGGCGAGTCCGCGGATTCCACGATCACCGAGAGCGACGCCGTCGCGAGCGATCCCCCCGACGCCGTCGAGCCCACCGCGGCGAGCGCGGCCGCGCCGGAGCCCGCTCCGGAGGGCGAAACGCCGGAGCCGCCCGCCCCGACGATCGCCTTGACGCTCGCCATCGCCGACGCGCGCGTCGAGGGCGGCCGCGGTCGGATCGCGGACCGCGCCATCGAGCCCTTCTACCGCGGCAAGATCGACGCCCTCGACCTGCACGCCGTCGACGTTCGCTGGCCCGAGCGCCGGGTCGAGTCGATCGAGCTCACGCTCGAGGGCCTGCGCGGGGCCTCGCTCGCCCTCGACGGCTCGATCGCCCCGGGCGACGCGAAGCTCGAGGGCAAGCTCGTCTCGCTCCCCCTCGACCAGTTCAATCCCTACCTGGCCTCGACGGGCTATGCGCTCGACCGGGGTGCCCTCTCCCTCGAGTCGAAGGCGCGCTTTCGCAGCGAGCGTTTCAAGACGCGCAGCAAGGTCGTCGTGCGCGAGCTCGCCGTCGGCGGCGCCGAGGGCGAGAAGGCCTTCCAGGAGAGCTTCGGGATTCCGGTCTCGGTCGCGCTCGGGCTGCTGAAGGATCTCGACGGCAAGATCACGCTCGCCGTGCCCGTCGTCGGCAAACGCGACGGCGTCGAGCTCGGGCTCGGACGGATCGTCGGTCAGGCGCTGCGCAAGGCCCTCGTCGGCGCCCTCGCCTCGCCGCTCAAGCTGCTCGGAGCCGCGACGAAGAACGGCAAGGTCGAAAGCCTCGCGCCGGCTCCGATCGCGTTCGAGGCCGGCGCAGCGGTACTCTCGACCGACGGCGCCGAGCGGGCCGAGGAGATCGCCTCGCTGCTGGCCGCGACGCCGAGCATCTCCCTCGTCCTGACGGGGCAGATCTCTAGCGCGGACGAGCGCCGCCTGCGCGAGCAGGCGCTCCTCGCCGAGCTCGACCGGTCCGGGGGCCTCCGCGCGCTGGCGACGCTCGGGGAGCGCGCGACCCGACGCGCAGTCCGCGACCACCTCGCGCAGAAGCTCGCCGGCGCGGCCGCCGGTGCCCCCCTGCCTCCGCTCGACGCCGACGCCGCTCGCTGGCTCGAGGAGCAGGTCGCGGCCCGCCCGCTCGCGCCCGACGCCCTGATCCGCCTGGCCGAGACGCGCGCGAATCACCTTCGCAGCCTGCTCGCCGCCGACCACGGCATCGCCGAGACCCGCATCGCCCTCGCCGAGCCGACGATCGATCCTCCGGCCGCCCAGGCCGGCGTCTCGATCGCCCTCGGCGGGCTCGCCGGCGCCCGCTGAAGACCTACCGTCTCCGCCAGCGAACCCGAACGCAAAGGAGTCCCGATGGCAAGACTGAACGGCAAGGTGGCCCTCATCACGGGCGGTGCGCGAGGACAGGGCGAGGCCGAGGCGCGGCTCTTCTGCGCCGAGGGCGCCCGCGTCGTGATCGCGGACGTGCTCGACGAGCCGGGCCGCAAGCTCGCCGCCGAGATCGGCGAGGCGGCACGTCATGTCCGGCTCGACGTGACGCGGGAAGAGGACTGGACCCGCGCCGTCGCCGAGACCCGAAGCGCCTTCGGGCGCCTCGACGTACTCGTCAACAACGCCGGTATCGTGCGTACGGGCTTTCTCGAGCACCACAGCCTCGCCGACTACATGGCCGTCGTGAACGTGAACCAGGTCGGCGTCTTCCTCGGCATGCGCGCCGTCGTCGGGGCGATGCGCGAGGCGGGCGGCGGCTCGATCGTCAACATCTCCTCGAACGCCGGCCTCGAGGGCGTCGAGGGCGTGATCGGGTATGCGGCGAGCAAATGGGCCGTGCGCGGCATGACGAAGACCGCGGCCCTCGAGCTCGGGCAGTACGGCATCCGGGTCAACTCGGTCCATCCCGGCGGCGTCGATACGCCGATGCTCGGCGGCGCGGAGCTCGGCCACATGCTCGCGAAGAATCCCTTCGCCGATCAGCCGATCCCCCGCATCGGCCGGCCCGAGGAGATCGCGCGGCTCGTGCTCTTTCTCGCCTCCGACGAGAGCAGCTATTCGACCGGCTCCGAGTTCACGGCGGACGGCGGACGCATGGCGGGACACCGAGACCCGGGCATCGTCGCCGAGTGAGCCCCGACCCCGGGCCTCGCGCCGTGCGGGCATGGCACGGGCCCCGCATCCTCGCGGTCGGCTTCGTTTCGTACCTCGTCTCGGCGGGCCTCATGTTCTCGATCCTCGGCGTCTTCATCGGCCCCGCGGCCCGGGCCTTCGGCGCCTCGATGTCGACCATGGGAACGCTGCCTTCCTTCTATCACGTCGTCGGTGCCGTGCTCGGCCCACTGCTGGGCGAGCGCTATGGCCGCGGCCCGCTGCGCCGCTACCTCCTGATCGGCGCGACCCTCCTCCCGCTCGGGCTCGTCGCGGCCTCCCGCGCCGAAGACCTCGTCTTCGCCGCGATCTGTTATGCGGGGGCAGCCGTCGTCGGCTCCTTCATGATGGGCCCGCTCGCCTCGAATACGCTCGTGACGAACTGGTACGGCCCGACCCGGGGCCGCGCCCTCGGTCTCATCGCAACCGGGGCGACGGTGGCCGGCATCTTCCTGCCGACGACGGCGGCGATCCTGATCGAGCGCTTCGGCTGGCGCGATGCGCTCGCCCTGCTCGCGCTCTCGAGTCTGCTGCTGACGATCCCGCTCTTCTCGGCCTGGGCCACCGACCGCCCCGAGCAGATCGGCCAGTCCCCCGAACCCCGCCCCGGCGAGATCGAGGCGATCGCCCTCGGCACACCGCTCGCCGCCGAGGTCGAGGCGCCCGCGAGCTCGACCCGCGAGATCCTCTCCCGTCTGCATTTCTGGGCGATCGCTGCCGGCTTCG
>JBIPOQ010000319.1:0-4812 GCA_044379055.1 Myxococcota bacterium | reverse complement strand
GAAGCCTCGACCAAGCGACGGAAAATCGAGGGGCAGCCGGAGCTTAGCGGGAATCCCGGGTGTGCCGCCGGGCGCACCCCTCGCGCCGCGCACGCGCCTCGCGCAGCCCGCGCTGCCGCCCGAGCGCCGCCAGCCCGACGACCGCGACGAGCCCGCTCGCGAACCCGGGCTCGGGGACGAGGCGCACGTCGTCGAAGTTGACCTGCGACGGCCCCCCGAGCCGGATGATGAAGGGTTGCCCGACTGCGGGGCTGCCCGGCGCGACGTCGACGACGATCAGGGACGTCAGCGCGCCGCCGACCGGCGGCGAGAGCGTGCCGTCGTCCACCCCGAGCAGCGTCGTCCCCGCCCAGAGCTCGATCGAGTAGTTGGGATTGCCGAAGGTCGGTCGGTTCACGACCCGCACCGCGAGCGCATAACGCTGGCCCGCCGCCGCCGTCGCAGCGAGCGTCTGCTGGATCATCGGCCCGTTCGAATAGAGAAGCTGCTGGCCGGACGGCGCGACATAGCCCCAGGTCGGAACGGTCGGCCGGAACACGCCCCAGTTCGTTCCGCCGGCCGTGCTCCAGCCCGGGACGCTGCCCAGCGTGAATCCGCCGGCCGCCTGGACGGGCTCCTCGAAGTCGTGATTCTGGATGAAGATCGACTGGGCCGACCCGATCGACGCCCCGGCCAGGATCCCCGCAATCGACACCCACAACATCCACCGCAACCGCAACCGCATGATCCAACCTCACGACTGCTCGCTCGATTTCATCTCATTTCAAGGCGACCTGTCTCGCCAGGCGCCCGCGAGCGCCTCGACCGTCGAAAGGGTCACGAGACCGTCGAGCGTGTGCTTCAGCACCAGCTCACCGTACTCCTTCGGATATCCGATCACCGCGTCCCTCGGCACGACGACCTCGTAGCCGTGATTCACCGCCTCGATCGAGATCCCGATGATCCCGCGATTGAGCGAAACGCCGGCCGCGACGACCGTCCGGGTCCCGAGGCTGCGCAGGATCGAATCGAGATCCGTGCCCGCGAAGGGCGAGATTCCGTGCAGCCGCGTCGACTCGAGGTCGCCCTCGCCGAGGAGCTCCGGGACGACTTCGACCGAGGGAGTGCCCACCGGCAGGTGTTCGGGGTCGCCGAGCAGGCGATTCACGAAGGGCATGTTCCGATAGCTCCCGGCGCGATCGGGCCGGAAGGCGGCGTTGCAGTGGACGACACGCAGGCCCGCCCGGCGCCCCGCCGCGTAGAGGGTCGCGCAGCGGGCGAGGATGCCCGACTCGCGCACGGCCTCCGCCGGTCCCGCGAAGCGCGCGAGGTCGCCGACGATGCCGCGCTGCATCTCCATCGAGAGGATCGTGGTGTGCGCGGGATCGATCCGCGCGAACAGCTCCGGATCCATCATCGCGCGACCTTCCAGGCCGAGAGCGGCACCGTCTCGGTATCGCGCCCCGAGCGCAGGATCGTGCCCGGCCGCGCGCCCGTCTCGACGCCATCGCGCACGATGACCTGGCCGTTGACGAGGACCTGCTCGACGCCGATCGCGTCCGCGTAGAGCCGCGGCGCCCCGGCCGGCAGATCCTGGCGCGTGTAGGTCGGCCCCTTCGCGATCGTCTCGACGTCGAAGACGACGACGTCGGCCCAGAACCCTTCCGCGATCCGCCCCCGCTCGCGCAGGCCGTAGAGACGCGCCGGCACCTCCGTCAGCTGGTGCACCGCCTCCTCGACCGAGATCAGCTTCATCTCCCGGACGCCGCGGCCGAGCAGCTGCGTCGTGAAGGCGAACGTGTCGAGCATGTCGAGATGGGCGCCGGCATCCGAAGCGCCGACGATGGTCCGCGGATCGATCCACGACTCGGCGCGCAGGCGCCAGCTTTCGGCGTCGGTCTGGCCCTCAGTCGGCGACGCAAACGAGGTCCGCAGGCCCTCCGAGAGGGCGAGGTCGAGCAGCGCGTCGAAGGGATCGACGCCGCGCTCGGCCGCAATCTCGCCGAGCGTCCGGCCGCGGAGCGCCGCGTTCTTCGCCTCGAAGGTCTCGGCGACGCGGATCTGGGCCCAGCGCGTGAGGGCCTTGAGCGGACCCGCGCCCTGCTCCTCTGCGCCGATCCGGAGCTCCGCCCGCACCGACGGATCCGCGAGCGCCTGCATGCGCGCCTCGAGCGGCAGCTGCATGACCTTCGCCCAACGCGGCAGCGCATCGAACGCGAACGCCGAGAGCAGGTTGACGCGCCCGCCGATCTCCTGGGGCACGGTCAACGCGAGCACGACCGCACCGCGCTCCGCGGCGTAGTCGGAGGCAGAGAGCTGGTTGAGGGCGACCTCGGGCATGTCCGAGCGCGGCGCGACGAGGTTCCAGTTGAGCGCCCGCTGGGCCGCGAGCGACATGTTGGTCAGGATCTCCTTGTCCTGCTCGCTGAACGTGCTCGTCCCGGGGAGCATCTCGAGAGACGTCCCGGGGAGCTCGCCTGCCGTGCGACAGAGGGCGTAGAGCTCGTCGAGCGTCGCGTGACGCGAAGGGACGGGCTGGCCGTCGGCGTCGTTGTGGGCCGCCGAGCGCGTCGACGAGAAGCCGAGACCGCCCTCGGCGATCGAGCGGTGCAGGAGCCTCTGCATGGCCTCGAGCTCCGCCGGCGTCGCCGCATGACCGACGGCGCGCTCGCCCATCACGACGCGGCGGATCGCCGAATGGCCGACCATGAAGCCCGCGTTGACGGCAAGCTTTCCCTCGAGCAGATCGAGGTACTCGCCGAAGCTCGTCCAGCTCCAGGGTACGCCGACCTGCAGGCTCTCGAGCGGCATGCCCTCCACTCGTGCGAGCATGCGCATCAGGTAGTCGCCGGCGCTCGGCGTGAGCGGCGCGATGCTGAAGCCGCAGTTGCCGCCGACGATGGTCGTGACGCCGTGATAGAGGGAAGGCGAGAGCGTGCCGTCCCAGAAGACCTGGGCATCGTAATGGGTGTGGACGTCGACGAAGCCGGGACAGACGATGCGCCCGGTCGCGTCGATCGTCTCGCGCGCGGGCCCCGAGACCTCTCCGACGGCGACGATCCGGCCCGCGCGAATCGCGACATCCGCGCGGCGCGGCGGCGATCCGGTGCCGTCGACGAGCAGGCCCCCTCGAATCTGGATGTCGTCCATGGAAGCTCCTTCCTGACGGCCCTCAGGCCCCTCGCCGCGCCCCGATCAAGACCGCACAGAGCACCATCGGCTCCTGGCTCGTGACGCGCCAGGCATGACGCGTCCCGCGCTGCACGACGCAGTCGCCGGCGCGCACCGACTCCTTCTTCCCGAAGTCGAGCTCGAGGTCGGCCGAGCCCGAGAGGATCAGGACGTAGTCGATGGTATCCGTCGTATGCATCTCGGGGTCCCGGGGATCGAAATGCGCGCGGATCTCCTCGGGCATCGAGACGGCCTGGCTCCCCATCGCGGCCCGCGCCGCGAGGCCCGGCACGGTCACGATCTTGAACGCCGTCTCGCCCTCCTTCGGGAAGTAGCCGATCGAGGCCGGGCCATTCGGGTTCGCCCGATCGGGCATCTCGATCGGGCCACGCGTCGTCCAGAGCTCGTAGCTTCCCGGGCTCGTCTCGCGCGGGGGGAGGCCGGCGTGGGTGAAGATCGCTCCGCCGTTCGCGTCGTGTCCGGTGACGACCAGCTTCATGGAGAAGGTCCTTTCGCGAGGAGGGGGACGGCCGCTTCGGGGCAGCGGTCTTGCGTCGCCCGATTCTGGCATAAGATCGAGGCGGTGTGAGCGCTGTTTTCCCCCTCCTCTCGCTTCGCTCGGAGGCCCCCATGCCCGTTCTCGGTTGGGATCACGTTTCGTTTCCCGCGCGCGACCCGGAAGCCCTCTTCGATTTCTACAAGCGGCTCGGCTTCGAGACGATCCAGGAGGAGGAGTACCGCAGCGGCAAGTCGCCGGTCTTCGCGATCGCGATCGGCGAGAACGCCAAGCTCAACTTCCACGGGCCGGCCTTCTGGCAGGATCCGGCCTTCGACGCCCGCGGCCCGACGGCGCTGCCGGGCTGTGGCGATTTCTGCTTCCTCTTCGATGGGACGATCGAAGAGGCCATCGCGCTGATCGAGAAGGCGGGCGCGAAGATCGCCTACGGGCCGTTCGACCAGCCCGGCGGCGGCGATCGGGGCCGGCGGCGGGGGACGAGCGTCTATACGCGCGATCCCGACGGCAATCTCGTCGAGTTCATGACGTACCCGGAGACGGGGCGCTTTCCGAGCTGGGGCTGAGGCAGCCGAGGCGAAGCCCGCCCATGGCACGTCCGCTCGCCGAGGCGCAAACTCGACCGGGCGCGAGATCCGGCTCCACGGTCTCGCTGGGGAAGAAGTCATGGGCGAGCACGGATCCGATCTCTTCCTCGAAACCCTTCGGGCGAGCGATCCGACCGCGCTGACCCATCGCCTCCGCCGTGAAGAGCCGGTCCACTGGGTCCCCTCCCTGGGCTTCTGGGTCGTCACGCGCCACGACGACGTCAAATGGCTGCTCGACGACGAGGCGTACGGCTCCCGCGATCGCAGCGTCTGGGAGCATTTCGAGCCGCGCGAGGAGGGGACCTGGCTCCGCTGGTTCGACGACAACAACTTCGCGCGCACCGATCCCGCGGCCCACGCGAAGTGGCGCCGGCGCTTCGTCAGCGCGCTGACGCCGCGGGCGGTGCGGCGCATGGATGTCCAGATCCGCGAGGTCGTCGAGCAGTACGCCGCGCCCCTGCGCAACCGACCGGGCGAGATCATCGACCTCGTCACGGAGCTCACGAATCCGATCCCGAACGCGGTCATCAGCCGCGTCACCGGAATCTCCGCGGGCCAGGA
>JBIPOQ010000318.1:0-4814 GCA_044379055.1 Myxococcota bacterium | reverse complement strand
GTCGCCATCACGAGCTCGTGGATCCAGACCGTCGACGTCCGCGACCTCGCCGCGGTCCACGTCGCGCTCGTCGAGCGAAAGCCCGCGCCGGGTCGCTTCGTCACGGCGGCCGAGTACCTGCCCTGGGCCGAGTTCGCCGAGCGCCTCGACCAGGCCGCAGGCGTCCGCATCCGCCGCTTCGAGGTCCCCGGTGAGGCGATCCGCCTCGCGGGTCGGGTCGGCGACCAGCTGCGGCGCTATGTCGGGATGGAGATCGATCCGATCGTCTCGCGCGAGGCCTCGCGTTTCGCGACGCAATGGGTCGCGCTCGATGCGAGTCGGACGACCAAGGAGCTCGGCGTGACGTTCCGCCCCGCCCTCGAGTCGCTCTCCGACACCGTCCGCTGGCTCGCGCAGGCGGGCCACGTCGATCCGTCCCGGGCGCTGCGCTTCACGCATCCGGGCCGTGGTCGGCGTTAGGCCTCGGGACGGGCCCCGAGGCTCGCACCGAGGGCGGCGATGCGACATCTGTGTCAGACTCCGTCATCTTCCTGGAGGCTCCGCCATGCTCGGCTCCCGAATGCCCTCGTCTTCCGTGTTCCTGGTCACGCTGCTCCTGACCGTGATCGGCCTGGGCGGATGCCGCCATTCCGAGCCCCCCGCCGAGCAGCCCGAAAAGCTCACGGTGGGTCGGGTCCAGGGCGAGATCAAGGTCGGGATGTCCGCCGCCGCCGTCGCCGAGATCCTCGGCTCGCCGAACATCGTCACGACGGACGAAGAACGCCGGGAAGTCTGGATCTACGACAAGGTCTCGTCCGACAGCGTCGACACGTCGAACTCGGTGGGCGGAACGATCATCATCTTCGGCGGGCAGACGAGCCAGCGCGAAAAGACGCGCACCCAGAAGACGCTCACGATCATCATCAAGTTCGACGAGAACAAGCTTGTCCGGGATTTCGCCTACAACTACTCCCAGTTCTAGCGACCCCGACGGGTCGGTCTGGACGAAGGCGCGGACATGCCTCGCCGCGCTGCTCTGTATCTGCGTCGCGATCGGCGGCTGCTATTCCCCTCCCGAGACCACGCCGCTCGCGCTCTTCACGCTCCAGCCCGAGAGCGCGGCCAACAAGGCGAACCAGACCCGCCAGTTCGAGACCCCGAGCTCGGACGAGCTGCTCTCGGCCTCGGCCGCCGTGCTGCAGGACCTCGGGTTCCAGGTCACCGAGGCCGATCGAACGCTCGGATTCCTGCGTGCGGCGAAGGAGCGCAGCGCCCGGGAGCGTGGACAGGAATTCCAACGCGACGTCATCGCCTTCCTGAGCGCGATCGTCTCGGTCTTCGCCGCGGCCGGCGGATCGACCTACAGCGCGATTCTGGTCCTGCCGGTCGATCTCCATCAACAGATCAACGCATCGCTCACGACTCGTCCGGTCGACGAGCGCGATACGAAGCAGGAGGTACGGATCGTCTTCTATCGACTCGTCTGGAAGGGATCGGGACAGTCCGGCAACATCGTGATCCTTCCCGGCGAGCAGCGGATGGAGATGATTCGCGACGCCGAGATCTACCGTCAGTTCTACGCCCGCCTCTCGAAGGCGGTCTTCCTCGAAGCACAACGAATCTGAGGAGAAATCGCCGATGGGCGCGCGAACCATTCGACTGGCGGGCCTGATCCTCCTCGCGGGAATCACGCTCTCCGCTTGCGCGTCGCCGCCGCCGGAGCCTCCCGGCCCGCTGCTCGCTCCGACCGAGGAGCAGATGAAGCTGCGCAGCATGCAGACGCGGAACTTCGACGTCTCGGATCGCCTGATCGCGATGCGCGGCGTGATCTCCGCGCTCCAGGATCTCGGGTTCATCATCGAGCGGGCGAACGAGCCCCTCGGACTCGTGACGGGAGCCCGCTTCGCCGAGCCAAACTTCTACGACGTCGTCGGGATCACGGTGACCGTCCGGATGCTCGACGAGAAGCAGGTCACGATCCGCGCGAATGCGATCTTCAACAACGAACCGGTAACCGACCCCGAAGTCTACCGGAACTTCTTCGCCACCCTCGAACGAGCGCTCTTCATCGGCAGGAATTGAACGCATGCGAAGCCGCCGGATCGATCTCCGCGCCAGCGCATCGAAGCAGGGCCGCTGGTGCGGGCTGTCTGCGCCCGGGCGCCGCGCGCTCCTCACGGCGATCCTCCTCCTCGCCATGCTCACGGCCTGCGGCTATCCCGGGCGACACGAGCTGATGAGCCATTCGGAGAGTCAGATCTGGCTCTCGGAGGAGAGCCAGGTCAAGGTCCGCAACGCGCAGAGTCGCGTCTTCGACACGAGCGACAGGATCGGGATGATCGAGGCGGTCGTGGCGACCCTCCAGGACATCGGCTTCCAGATCGAGGTCCTGGACGAGACCCTGGGCATCGTGTCGGCGAAGCGCTTTCTCGACATCGAGCGGCCGACAGGCTCCGAGCTCCCGACCTATCTCCTGTACGACGAGGAGGCGCTGGTCGTGCTGAATCGGAGCTATCGGACCTGGGGTCCATTCCAGCGCCGGAGCGATCTCGTGCGGCTCACCGTCACCGTGCGTCCCCGGAACGAGAGTCAGCTGATCGTGCGCGCCTCGGCCCAGTACTATCTACGACCGGTCGAGGAGCCCGAGGCCTATCAGCAGTTCTACGCGTCCCTCGAAAAGACGCGCTTCACGGAACGCGCTTCGAAGCCGACCCCAGCGCCGTGAGATCCGGGAGCGCCATCGACTCGACGAACGCTTCCCCGTAGACGAGCTTCGCCATCGCGGCCATGCTCGGCATGACGGGGATATTGAGGCCCCCGTCGACGCCGAAGACCTGTCCGGTGATCCAGCCCGCGTCGGCGCACGAGAGAAACGCCACGCATTTCCCGATGTCGGCCGGGGTGCCCGCGCGCCCGAGCGGGGCCGCGGCCTTGAGCGTCGCGTCGAGCTCGGGCGGCGTCACGACCTCCATGACCTCCGTCGGGACGTAGCCCGGCTGCACCGAATTGACCCGGATCCCATGGGGCGCGAGCTCGACCGCGGCACAGCGGACGAGCATGTCGAGGGCCCGCTTCGACACGACATAGGGCGCGAGCCAGGGCTGTACCTTCGTCCCGGACGTCGACGAGATCGCGACGATGCTGCCGCCGCCGTGATCCTTCATGACGAGGCCTGCCTGCTTGATGCAGAGCGCCGTCCCCGTCACGTTGAGCTTCATGCAGAAATCCCAGGCTCGTGCGTCCATCTGCAGGATCGCGCCCGGAAATCCGCTGCCCGCGTTGGCGACGAGGATGTCGAGGTTGCCGCCGCGACGCGCGACTTCGACGGCGCGGCGGACGGGCTCCTCCTCGGTGATGTCGCAGCCGACGAAGGCGACGTCGAAGCCCTCGGCCGCGAGGCGCGCGGCGGCCTGCTCGAGCACGTCGAGGCGCCGGCCCGCGAGGGTGACGAGGGCACCCTCCGCGGCGAGCTCTCGCGCGCAGCCGTAGCCGATGCCGGTGCCACCTCCGGTGATCAGCGCACGTCTTCCTTCGAGCTTGCCCATTTCGTACCCCCTCAGCGCCGGCGCCGCGCGAAGACCGCGAGGAGCATCGTGCCTCCGGAAAGCAGGACCGCCGTCCCCGGCTCGGGCACAGGCTCGGGCGTGACGCGCCAGACCTGCCGATCGGTGGTGAAGAAGTCGCTCGTGATCAACGCGAACTGTCCCCAGTCGTTGCCCTTGCCGAGCGCGAGGAACGAGAAGAGCCGTCCGTCGACGATGTCACCGACCTCGACGAGCTTGTCCGCGACGGGGTCCGGTCCGCGGTAGATCCCGCTGCCGCCCGCGGCCTTCGACGCGGAGAAGACGACGCGGCCGAAATCGTCGAGCAGGACCTGACCGAAGGACGAGAAGCCGGTCGACGTATCGACGAGCTGTGTCAGGATCGGGGGCTCGCCGAAGGGCGTCGGTGTCGCGAGCCAGATGCCCGGCGTGAGCTGGATCTGGGCCACGATCGCGCCGCCCCCATCGTTAGGCGGGTCGTAGAAGGTCATCGTCGCATTCGCCCCGACGACGAAGGCGACCTGCCCCGCGTTGTTCAGGTCGGGGGCGTACTGCGTGGCGACGCCGAGCTTCTCGACGGCCGTCCGCGCATCGTCGCGGAGCTGGAGCGGTGCGTCCCAGACGAAGATCCCGCGCGAGAGGTTGAGGATCGGATCCGAGTATTCGAGCTGGGCCGTGACCTCGCCCGCCTCGTTCAGGTCGAGCTGGATGTTGTTGTAGTAGATGCCGCTGCCGTCCTGGTAGAGGCTCTTCGTGCCGAGGATCGGGCCCTTGTAGAGGCCTCCGTCGCCGTTCGTGAGCGAGCTGTAGAGGAGCTCGCCGTGGCTCGTCAGCGCGATGTGGCGCCGCGCCGGGGGCTGGAGCGCGTCGTAGGGAAAGAGGCGGCCCTGGTAGATCGTGAGCCGCGAGTAGATCCCGGGAAAGGGCGGATCGAGTCGCGTCCGGTAGACGCCGCGATAGGTGACGCCGCTCGTGAGGCGGTCCGACGTCCAGGCGACGTTGCCCGCGTTGTCGACCTCGACGTTCTCGAGGTTCGAGAATCCGAAGCTCGAGAGGTCGACCCGCTCGAGCCCGTCTCCCGAGCCCGCGAAGAGATGGTCGTCGCCCGTGCCGGCTTCGTCCCCGGCGAAGACGACCCGCCCGGTATTCGAGAGGTCTGGCTGGACGCTCGTATCGAGGAAGCCGAGGCCGTCGACGAACTCGAGCGCGATCTCGTCGAAATGCTGGGCGGCCGCCGGCGCGGCGAGCGCAAAGAGCCCCGGCAAGACGAGCAGTCCGGAAAGGCCGCGGGCG
>JBIPOQ010000021.1:0-16604 GCA_044379055.1 Myxococcota bacterium | reverse complement strand
GCGTTTTTCAAACTTCTCTTCATGTCTAACGAACCTCCGACGAGTCGAGTAGGGATTTCGTCCTGCCCAGAAAGGCCGATTCTTCGGGGCGCGCGGGAATAGAGGACGCGATCGTCGGAAGAAAGGGGTCGCCCGAGTTGTTCGTTCCCTGCCGGATTTGCATCGACGGCGGCTCGTGCATCGACTCTCTCCGACGCCGTCAGTCACCGGTCCTTTCCGACTCCTGACAAGCTGGACCATTGAATTTTGCCGATCGGTTGTCAATCAATCGGATCCATCCGTTGTTGATTTCGTCGAAGGGATTCATCGAGGCAGAAATCTCTTGCGGCGTTCGAGAGCGCTTCGCGTCTCTTGTTTGTTCCTCGCCGCTCCGCCCGCCAGAAGCCCCGCGCGTGCGGCCGCTATTCGTCATGGGGTCTTTCGCAGGCGCGTGCACCCGCGCTTGCATTGCATGCCCAGGCGCGGCGAAGGCCCCCACGCCGCCCGTACCCTCCGGCGATCCGCGGCCGCCCTGAGCAAGCGGGTGGACCGGGTGAGACCGGGAGATCAGGCTCTGGCGGGCTTCGGCGGGGTCAGACCTTGATGCCTTCCTGCTCGCAGAGCTGCACGAGCAGGGACTCGAGCAGCGCGCGTGCCTGACCGGTGCCCTCGGCGAGGCGGCGGTGGAGTCTCGCGTCGGCCTCGTCGCGGGATTCGCAGGTCTCCGAATAGCGTTCGAACGCGACGAGCCCGGCAACGAGTGAAGAAAGATGGTTCGGGCACTCGCAATCGACGCCCGAGCTGACCTCGAAGAGCTTCGCCAGCTGGTCGTCGTCGAAGCGCCGTGCTGGCGCAGCGGTGGATGCGATCGGCGTTCCATTCGCAGCGATCGTGCGATTGGTGGAGGTGTCCGCCGGCTGTTCGCCGACCTTCTCCCGGCGCTGGAGGCGAACCTGGGCCTTCTCGATCATGAGCAGATCGAGCAGGAGCCTTCGCAGCTGTTCGAGTCGTAGGGGCACCTGGACCAGACGTGCGCCGGCCTGGGCGAGGCGCGCGAGCGAAGCGCGCGCTGCGAAGCGATAGAGGACGACGACGAGCGGCGCTCCCGGCAGACCCCGGCAGCTCTGGACGAAGCCGAGCGGACTCGAACCGATCCGGTCGAGCTCGAGCACCACGACCTCGCAGGGCGTCTTGCGCACGGCTTCGAGCAGCGCCGGCCGGTCTTCGGCGGAAACCACGATCTCGAGTTCGGGCAAGGCAACGGCGTTCGCGCGCAGCTGGGCCTCGAGCCCGGGTGCCATCAACGCGAGCGGCCAGCGGCGTCGTTCGAGCTCGATTTTTGTATCAACACGCGAGCGGTTTCGTTCGAGGTCCGCAAGCTTCGCGAGGCGCTCGCGCAAGGTGTCGTCAGGAAGATGCGCGATCTGGCCGATCGACTCGTTGCAGTCGACGAGGGCCTTCAACAGTTGGAGACGCTCGACGGTGTGGTCGTCGTACCGTCGACGCCCCGACTCGCTGCGCGAGGGCGTGATCGCGTCGTAGCGCCGCTCCCAGGCGCGGATGGTGTGCGGGTCGATGCCTGTCAGCGTCGAGACGGTGCCGATCTGGTAGAGGCGCTCGAGCTGGGTTTCGTCGTCGGCCATTCGAATTGCACTCCCGTGCGGATCTCGCCTGGCCGGCCCGAAGCAGTACTTCGGGACCCGTCCTGCTGTTGTCTAGCGGGTATCTAGCTTTGCGATCTGGGATCGACAAGCCGGGTCATCCGTGGGCCCCCTCGCGCGACCCCGGGGCGGCGCGCTTCCCGCCGAGCCGGGGAACGCGCGCGCCCGGGCCTGGTCTCACCGGGCCTGCGCTCGGCCTCGAGCCGCTGCTCGGCCGGTGCCGCGCTGGTGGACGATCAACGCCATGCTGAACGCGGCGATCACGTTGGCGACAACGATCCGCTCGAAGCCGAGCTCGCCGATCCAAGCGATCTCGAGCAGGAAGGCCAGCGCTCCGAACACGACCTGGAGCCCGAAAAAGATGCCGAGGATGCCGCTTGCGAGCTGGATCGGCGGCGAGACCCCTCGCCGGCTGAGGGTGTACTCGGCCGACACCGCGCCCGCGGCGGCGGCGATGAAAGTCGCCGTATGGATCAGCGTGTAGCCGAGCACGAGCACCGGACGGATCGCCGCGTCGATCCGGAAGGGCTCTCCCAGAAACAGAACTGCGCCGAGCGCACTCGGCGTGGCGAAGGCCTGCTGCGAGATCAAATCGACGATCAACACGCAGAACGCCACGACGCCCGCACCCACCAGGCCAACCGGTACGGCGGCCGCAAGGTAAGGAATCGAGTCGATTTGCGGGATCGCGAGCGCTTCCGCCGACAGGGCAGAGGCGGACGAGTTCGAACGGGAAAGTGAATTTTTCATGGTTATCTCCTAGTCGTTATTTGTTCATGCTCAGTGCCGATCCGCTCGCGCAGCGCGAACGGCATCAATGGATCCCCAGCTCTTCAGCGATCTCGCGCGCAGCGGCGTTCTCCGCCAGGATCGCGAGCGCCTGCTTCTCGATCTGGCGGACACGCTCTCGGCTCACCCCCAGGCGCTCGCCGACTTGCGCCAGGGTGCGAGGCTCCGCGCCATCGAGCCCAAAGCGCCATTCGATCACCTTCCGGTCCCGCTCCGGAAGGGTGGGGAGCAGCGCTTCGAGCGCGCGCTTGATCGCGTCCCGGTCGAGGGTCATCGCGTTCGCGGGCTCCTCTTCGGGCAGCGTCTCGCCAAGGGTCAGGTCGTCTGCACCATTGACCGGCGTCTCGAAAGAGAGCGTCGGAATCAGGCTTCGACGCAGATCGTCGGTTTCCTCGACGGTGTCCACGATCGCTTCCGCGAGGGTCAATGCCGTGGGCTCGTCGGGCGACGTGAGTCGCAGTGATCGCTCGATCTGCCTCATGCGCCGCTGCTGGTCGAGCACCGGAGTCGGCACACGGATCAGCTTCGAGCCCGAGGTGACCGCGCGGACGAGCGCCTGCTCGATCCACCACACGGCGTAGGTCGAGAACTTGTAGCCGCGGGTGTAGTCGAACTTCTCCACGGCGCGAATCAGGCCGAGATTGCCTTCCTGAATGAGATCGACGAAGGGCACCCCTTGTCCGCGGTAGCTCTTGGCGCAGCGGATCACGAGGCGCAGGTTGCGCGTGATGAAGAGGTTCTTGGCGTCGCCGAGCCGCGCGAGCGCCGAATTCGCACATCCGAGGATCGCGACGAGCGCATCCTCTCCGCCCACCTCTGCCGGATCGGCGACGCGCGGCAAGGTCTCGAGGATCGACGCGAGCAGAGGCAGTGCAATGTGGGCATCCTCGACCTGCCGAGAGAGCGCAGAGCGGAGGATGTCGCGGCGAGCGAACTCCGCGCCTCCCCCGTACTCGGCGTCTAGCCGAGCGAGGGTCTTCTCGATCTCCGTGAGCTTGAGATCGATTTCCTGAGACCGATCGATGCCGCTGGCATCCCGGTGGAAATGGCTCAGCGCACCGGAGACGAGTCGTCGATTTCGCCGATCGTGCCAGATCGCGACGACCTGCCTCGCCGTTTCAGGCACGGACGCGAGCGCGGCGCGCAGCGTCCGCTCGGAGGTCGCCATGACCTCGCAAAGCCGGACCTGCTCATCCCCGCTCAGGACCGGGGTATCCCGGACATCGGCGAGATAGCCCTCGAGGGGCTCTCGCGAGAGCGATCCTTCGAACACCTGCGGTGAAACCATCGACCTCGACAGCGCCATCTCTTCCTCCTCGACCGGTCGGGGCGGCTCGGCTGCCGAGCGACCCTTCGTGACCGATCGAAGGACATCATCGGTCGATGTCTATCTTTTGTCAATATAGTTTTTAGACAAAATTTAACCATCTCTTCGGAAACCCCAGGGGGCGTCGAAATCCCGCCCAATCGCTTCGTCGAGCGAATCGCGGGCGCTCTTCAGCACGCCACCGAATGCCTCGCACTGAAGCGACCGAGAGCTCGCCGAGCGAGCGGGCGTTTCGCAATCGCTCGGACTTCGGGGCGGCCATGCCTTCCACCCACGGCCCCATCGACCCATGCGCCCCCTCGAATACGGCGATGCTCTCGGTGTCAATGTTATTCGAGCCACTCGCCGGGGCGATCGCAAGCGCGCTCGGGCGGTGTCACGCATTTCATCGGGCTTGAAGGGTGACTGGGTCATCCTAGAGATCGAGCGTATCCCGACGCTGGCCGTCGCTTCCGCGATCTCGGCGTCGGATTCTGTGGGCGACCGCCGGAGATTGGAGTCCGGTAGTGATCCGTCGGTATCACCTAACGGTCCGATTCCGATCGTCCGCCCTCATCGGCAAAGACGGCCCCGGGGCCAGGTTCTCAGGCCGAGTCCATCGACGCAGCAGGCTCTCCCTTGATGATCCGGGCGAGATGTCGCCCGAAACGCCACATCACCCAAAGATGGCCGTAGGCTTGCGTTCGCGTGTAGATCCGCCAGGGCAACCGGGGTCCGAAATCGTGGACAGCGGCCAGCGCGCCGCTGTGGTCGGGGATTGTGCGAAACTCGAGGCGCGGAAATCCGTCGGCCTTGCCTGCGAGAAGCCCGCCGCTCACCTCCAGCAGGGCACGGTCGGGACCGCTGCGATCGGGGCGAAAAGTCAGCTCGAGCAGGGGCCAGGGAAGTCCGACGGCGAAAAAGCTCAGACCTGTCTCGCTCCGGGCAACGCGCACGAGCCCGCGCATGCCGAGCGGCAGCCAGGCCGCGAACTCGCCGGTGAGCCAGAGGGCATCGCGACCGGCAGGAAGAGGCAGTCGCTGTACCGAGCGCGCCGTCGGGCGTTGCCCCAACCTCTCGGCGCGCAGGGAATCCGCCAGCGCCTCGGCGAAAGGCTTGCCCGGGATTCTCAGCTTCTCCTGCAGCCAGCGGTCCTCGGCCACCATCGGATGACGAAGGCTCTGGATCAGCGGAGCCACCAGTGCTTTCGGGGATTGGGTGACCAGCGAAACCCAAAGGCGGGATAACCCGGGCGTCACGAGCGGAACGGGGATCATGAAGCGCCTCTTCCCCATCACGCGCGCGGTCTCACTCATCATGTCCCGATAGGAGAGAACATCGGGGCCCCCGACCTCACAGACGCGTCCGGTCGTCTCCTCGACGTCGAGACAACCCGCCAGAAGCTCGACGGCGTCTTCGAGTGCGATGGGCTGGGAGAGCGAGCCCGTCCAGCTCGGACAGATCATGGCCGGGAGCCGGCCCACCAGCCGGACGAGGATCTCCAGGGACGAGCCCCCTCGCCCCACCACGAGCCCGGCGCGAACGGCCGTGACCGGCACGCCATATCCGCCTAACACCCTCTCGACCTCCAGGCGACTGGCCAGATGTCGGGAGAGCCCCGCCTTGATTTCGGGGACGAGACCTCCCAGATAAATGATGCGCTTGACGCCGGCTCTCCCCGCGGCGCGACCGAAGTTGTCCGCGAGCAGCAGGTCGAGGTCCTGGAAGTGGCCCTGGGTCAGCCGGCTCGACGGCATCATCGAGTGGACCAGGTAGTAGGCCACCTCGACGCCTTGCAGGGCCTTCTCGGTCTCGTAGAGGGAAAAGAGGTCGCACCGCTTCCAACGCACGGAGGGTTCGATCGAGTCGGTCGCCGTCGTGGGCTCCTCGCTCACGCCGCGCCCGAGGGCGACGATCGCGTGGTGCTTGGAGAGGACTTGGATCAGGGAGCGACCCACGAAGCCGGTCGCCCCCGCCACGGCGACGCTACGGACCGCGACTTGCGGCAGCCCGCTGTCGATCGGGGCCCGTGTGAAACTCCCCTGCTGCACTGCACCGCTCATCGTTCGGTTTCCCAGCCGGGCTTCCCCGCGGATTCGGACGCTTCAGCCACTCGATCGATCGACCGTCGAGTGGAGCCAACGAAACGCCACAGTCTCATCGAGGCTCGCTGGAATACCGACATTGATCGAGGGATATCGCGGCTCGAGCCCGAGCTCCTGCCACACGAGGCCCCGCCGAACCGGAAGATTCAGCAGCCAACCTCGAACCGTGTCGGCGGTGAAGAGCGTTGGGCTCTTACGCCGGGAAAGACCCGCCTCGAGCACCGACGCGCCGGCAATCGCCAGCGCGGCCGGAATCTGGAGCAAACGCATCGCTGGATAGAACTTGTCGAGTACGCCGAAGAATCCATTCCAGGTGCTCGGATCGTGGTCTGCGACCGGCGAGGTCCCCGTCCAGCCCCGTGCGGCCACCTCGACGAGCAGGTCGGCTGCGTCTTCGACGTGCAGATGCGAGTAGACGTTTTCACCGGATCCCGGGAACAAGAGGAACCCATTCTTCAGCTGGTCGAACAGGAAGCTCCGTGCGCCGTAGACATGAGGAAGTCGCAGGATGGCCAGTTCCATGCCGGCCGAGGCCTGGCGCCGCAGACTTTCCTCGGCCTCGACCTTTGCGATCCCGTAGCCGATCTGGGGGCGCGCGGGCGTCGATGCGTCGATCTCGCCGTCGGTGCTCCCGTACACCAGCAGGCTGCTGGCGAAGACGAAGCGCTTCACACCGGCGCGCGTCGCGGCCTTCATCAACTCGGTCGACCCACCCACGATCGTCGGCCGCAGGCGGTTGTAGCGCTCGAACGTCGCCCGAGCCGCGAGGTGAAAGATCGTGTCCACACCTTCGACCACACGGGCGAGGCTCTCGGGACGAAGGAGGTTTCCGTATACGAGCTCTGCGTCGAGGTGCGAGAGTAAGCGGCCTCGCGCGGGCCGACGGACCATGAGCCGCGGCCGCAGACCCCGCTGTGCGAGCTTGCGCGCAACCGCATAGCCGATGAAGCCCGTGGCGCCGGTGACCAGCACTCGTCCGAGGTCTTGTGCTTGCTTCGCTTCCATTCGCCCTCGGACAAGAGTCGGTGAACCGATTCCCCATCAGACTAGCCGGGCATTCGGGGCCGAACAGAAAGGGTGGAAGCGGGCAGAGCGATCGAGGCCGCTCCGTGGACTCTTCAGACCGATTCCGACTCGCGCCAGCGACGCCTCCGGCACTCAAGGACGGCCGCGCTGGAGATTCTCGGGCTGACGTTCCGGCTGGGGAGCGATCCTAGCTGTGTAGTGGAAATTAGTCTACTAGGGTAAACCGCGATAGCAGAGAGACAAGCGAAGACGTTTGATGAACCGCTCGACTTCCCATTCACAGTCGGGGCTTCCGGTCGAGCGCATCTGGCAGCTCTTCGGCGAGGCGCACAAGTCGATCTACCTGGTAAGCGACGGACGGCTGGGCAGCCGCCTGGTCGGGATCCCGATGATGCTGCTCTCGACGCGCGGGCGCCGGACGGGGCTGGTGCTCACGATGCCGCTCGCCTACTTGCTCGACCCCGAGGATCCGGAGACCTACGTCGTCGTCGCCTCGAACGGCGGGAGCGATCGGCCGCCCGCCTGGTGGCTAAATCTCGAGTCGGATGCGCTCGCGACGGTCAAGGTCGGTCGGGAGAGCTTCTGGGTGCGTGCCGAGCGGGCGTCCGAGCAGCGGCGCCCCGCGCTCTGGAGCGCGCTCAGGCGCCGGGTACCGCCCTACCGGCTTTACGAACGCATCGAGCGAGAGATCCCGATCGTGCTCCTGCGACGTGTTTCGCCCGAAGAACGTCTCGCTTGTGTCGAGGTCGGTAGCCGCCCGACGCCGCAGCGCGAGGACGGTGAAGCGCAACCGACCTCGCGGCCCCCTCAGCGCCGATGCGGTCCCGCCCGGGCCCGTGTTCGACCGTGATCCGGCCTTCTTCGGAGCGTCGGCTGCTTGCCCTCCGACGGCGCAATCGAGTTCCAGGCGATCTCGGGGAAGGGGTTGCACGACTCTCCCCGCTGTCGTTTGTCTAAAAATTATTGATAATACTTTTAGACATGACTTGCACTTACCCATCGCAAACCTAGGATCTAGCCATGCGGAACCTGACGCCCTCCGAACGAACCGTCGGCCTCCCCGCCCGAGAGCGTCGTCGACCCACGCAGAGACCCTCTAGCGCTCGGGTCGAGGCGCGTCGCCAGGTTCGTTATGAGCTCGTCAGCGGACTCAGCGGCGTTGCGCTAACCGCCTTCATGTGGGGCCACATGTTCCTGGTGGGCTCCATCCTGACGGGGACTCGCGGCTTCGACGCGCTGGCCGGGGGTCTCGAAGATCTGTACATCGCGCAGCCGACGGTGGTCGGCATCAGCGTCCTCTTCCTGCTGCATGCAGTGATGGCCAGCCGGAAGATCCCCGCTCAGATCCGGGATCGCCGTCGGCTGCGCCAAGTGACGGACGCCCTGCGCGGAAGCCAGGGCCCCAGCGCGGCACATGTCGAGTCCTCGCTCTGGATCTGGCAGGTCTGGACGGGGATGGTGCTGCTCGTGCTCGGCAGCTTTCATCTCGTGCTGATCGCACTCGACGTCTTCACTGGACTCTTCGGTCAAGCCGTCGGAATCGAAGCGGTCTCGACGCAGGCACGCGTCGGGTCGGGACTCTGGCCACTCTACGCGGTCCTGCTCCTGTGCGTCGAGTTCCACGCGAGCACCGGGCTCTATCGGTTCGCCGTCAAATGGGGCGTCGGCTCGAGGCTGAGCCGCCCGACCTTGCGCCGCATCGAGCACATCCTTCTGTTCAGCTTCCTCGGACTCGGTTTGATCACCCTCGTCGTTCTGGCCGGCTGGATCGAACCGCCGCTCGCCTTCCTGTCGGGAGAATGACCGCCATGCCGATCCAGACGACCGACGTATTGATCATCGGGGGCGGGCTCGCGGGCGAGCGCTGCGCGATCGAGTCCGCGCTGGCGGGCCTCGACGTGACCCTGCTCTCGCTGGTTCCGCCGCGCAGGAGCCATAGCTGTGCGGCGCAGGGCGGCATGCAGGCCGCGCTCGGCAATTGCGAGAAAGCCGAGGGGGACGATTCGACCTGGCACTTCCTCGATACCGTACGCGGCTCGGACTGGGGCGCGGACCAGGAGGTCGCGACGATCTTCGCGGAGGAGGCGCCGATCGCCGTGCGCGAGCTCGCTCATTGGGGAGTTCCCTGGACGCGCGTGCGGCCCGGCAAGAACACCTATTTCGTGAAGGGCAAGAAGGTCGAGATCGACGAGCCCGAGGAGAAGAGCGGCCTGATCATGCACCGCGACTTCGGCGGAACCGCCAAGTGGCGTGCCTGTTATGCCGCCGCCGGAACGGGGCATGCCGTCCTCTACGCTGTCGACGGAGAGGTCGTCCGGCTCGGGGTGAACGTGCTCGATCGGGTCGAGGCGGTCAGCCTGATCCACGAAGCCGGCCGCTGCTGGGGCGCCGTCGTCCGCTGCCTGCGCACGGGTACGCTTTCGACCTGGCTCGCGCGGGCGACGGTGATCGCGACGGGGGGACACGGGCGGATCTACGGACGCTACACGACCAACGCCACGATCAACGAAGGCTCGGGCGCCGTGCTCGCCCTCGAGACCGGCATCGTACCGCTCGGCAACATGGAGGCCGTCCAATTCCATCCGACCGGCTTGGTGCCGAGCGGAATCCTCGTGACCGAGGGATGTCGGGGTGACGGCGGCCATCTGCTGAACCGCGAGGGCAAGCGCTTCATGGTCGAGGCGGAGCCGGAGAAGCAGGAGCTGGCGAGTCGCGACGTCGTCTCGCGCCACATGATGGATCAGATCAAACGGGGTCTGGGCGTCAAGAGCGTCTCCGGCGATCACCTCTGGCTCGACCTCCGACATCTCGGCGAGGCCCATCTGCGGACCAAGCTGCGCGAAGTCTGGGACATCTGCCGGGACTTCAACGGCATCGATCCCGCGAAAGACCTGATCCCCGTGCGACCCATCCAGCACTACTCGATGGGCGGCGTCCGCGTGAACAAGGACGGCGAGGCGTACGGAATGCGGGGTCTGTTTGCAGTCGGCGAGGCCGCTTGCTGGGATCTTCACGGGTTCAATCGGCTCGGCGGAAATAGCCTCGCGGAGACCGTGGTGGCAGGACGCTATGTCGGTCGTCGCGTCGCGACGTTCGCGCAGGTCGAGAGCCTCTCGGTCGACACACAGCTGGCGACGGGCTTCCTCGTCGACGCCTCCAAGCGGATGCAGAGCTGGCTCGACCGACCGACGACCGGGGCGCACGTCTACTCGATCCGCGACGCGATGGGCGAGATCATGAATCGCAAGGTCGGTGTCTTCCGCACAGGCTCGGAGCTCGAGCAGGCTCTGTCCGAGCTCGAGGCGCTCCACCGGGAGATCGCCCGCGTGGGCCTTCGCTGCCGTGCGCCGGGCCTGAATCCCGAGCTGACGGCGGCCCTGCGAATCGAGGGCATGGTCAAGCTCGCCCGGATCACGACTCTTGGCGCGCTCGAACGGACCGAGAGCCGGGGAGCGCACAGCCGAACCGACCATCCGACGCGCGACGATGCCCGCTGGCTGAACCGCACGCTGGCCCGCTGGTCGCAGGACGCGAACGCCCCGGTGCTCCGCTACGAGCCGGTCGGGTTGCTCGACCTACCGCCGGGCAATCGCGGCTACGGGCAGTCGCAGCAGAAGTCCATGGAGATTTCGATCGAGTCCTACAACGCGACGGTGAAGGACTCCATGGCCGAGGCGGGCTCGCTTCCGACGGCCGAGCCGATGGGCAGCCGCATGCAGTGGGGCGCCTGGCGCAACTACGAAGACCGACCGATCCGACCGGAGAGAAACGAATGAGCTCGCAGACGATCCAGCTCGAGACCCCGCGCACGCTCGAATTCGAGATCTTCCGCTTCAACCCGGAAGAGCCGGGCGTCGCGCCCCGCTTCCAGACGTTCGAGGTGGAAGAGCAGCCCTTCATGACCCTCTACATCGCGCTCAATCAGATTCGCGAGCAGCAGGACCCGAGCCTTCAGTTCGATTTCGCGTGCCGTTCGGCCATCTGCGGCTCCTGCGGAATGCTCGTGAACGGACGCCCGCGTCTGGCCTGCAGTACCCGGACGCGGGAGCTGCCGGCCCGCATCCAGCTGCGCCCGCTCCCCGTCTTCAAGCTGATCGGAGATCTCTCCGTCGATACCGGCACCTGGTTTCGGGGCATGGCGGAGCGCATCGAGTCGTGGGTCCACGAGCGATCTCCCTTCGATCCGCAGGCGCGCGAAGAGCGGATGGATGCCGATCTCGCCCAGGCGATCTACGAGGGCGAGCGGTGCATCGAATGCGGCTGCTGCATCGCCGGCTGCGGGGTCGCCAACCTGAACGCCGATTTCGTCGGCGCCGCGGGCCTCAACCGGATCGCCCGCTTCATGCGTGATCCGCGCGATGAACGCAGCGACGAGCACTGGTTCGAGGTCGTCTCCGACGAGAACGGAGTCTTCGGCTGCATCGGTTTGATGGGCTGCCACGACGTGTGTCCCAAAGGACTGCCCCTGCTCGAGCAATACGCCTATCTCAGACGAAAGATGCTGACGCGTGCCTTCGACGATCGTCGATCGTCGACCGACCTGATCCAGATCGATCAGGTCGGTGCGTGACATCGAGCGGCGAACGCGGGACCTCGATCCGAGACGCGCGCCGCAGGGTCGACCCCATGAGCCAGTCCCGTAGTGCCTACGGGCTCGGACTCGAGAACGGAGAAGAGAGATGAAGGATCGGGATTTCGGACGCGTCACCCGGCGCGAGCTCGGACGGGTGGGAGTCGGCTTGGCCCTCGCGATCGGCGGTGCAGGCCTGGGAATGCGTACCGCGCGGGCCGAGGAGGAAGTGCTCGTCGACGCGATCGCCGAGAACGCGGCACTCATCAAGGCGATCTCCTACGTGAACCAGTCGGTGGCGGAGGGGAAGAATTGCGGCAACTGCGCCCTCTATCTGGGAGGGGCCGCGCCGAAGGGGCGATGTGGGCTCTTCCAGAAGGGCGTCGTTCCAACGACCGGCCACTGCGTATCCTGGATCAAGAAGAACGCGTGAAATGCGCCGGGCGACGAGCGATCGCGCCGTGCCGTCGTCGGCGGCGCGAGTGACTCACCTCCCCGCTCGCGAAGGGCCATCGCCATGCCGGAAGGACCTGAAATCCACCGTGCCGCCGATCGCCTGCGACGAGCGCTCGCGGGCCGTCCGGCACTGTCCGTCGAATTCGCCTTCCCCCGTCTCCAGCGATATACGCCGCAACTGACCGGCGAAACGATCACCGACGTCCGCGCGCGCGGTAAAGCGCTGCTTACCCGCTTTGCGAACGGCCTCGTGGTCTACAGCCACAACCAGCTCTACGGGCGCTGGTACGTCCTGCGCGCGGGTCGTCGCGCTCGAACGACGCGCAGTCTGCGCCTCGCGATCGGCAACGAAAAGCACGCCGCCCTGCTCTACAGCGCGTCGGAGATCGACGTGCTCGAGGCAGCGCATCTCGATCGGCATCCCTTCCTCGCCGCCCTGGGCCCCGATGCGCTCGATCCCGCTCTCGAGATCGGAGCGCTCGATGATCGGCTGGCATCGCGGAGCTTTCGCGGCCGCGCGCTCGGCGCGCTCTTGCTCGACCAACGTTTCGTGGCAGGCCTAGGAAACTACCTTCGCGCGGACATCCTGTTCGAAGCCCGGCTGCATCCTGCGGAGCGTCCGGGGAAGCTCGACCCGGAGCAGCGCCGACGGCTCGCGGCCGCGATCCTGCGGATCACGAAGCGCTCCTATCGCAGTGCCGGCGTCACCAACGAGCCGGATCGGGTGGCCCGGCGACGAGGCCAGGGGCATCCACGTTCTGATTGGCGGCACCTGGTCTTCGCGCGCGAAGGCCAGCCGTGCTGGGACTGTGGCACGAAGATCGAACGGATTTCTTCGGGAGGCCGAAGGCTCTACCTATGCCCGTCCTGCCAGCCCATGCCCTGAGACACGACCCCCTCGATGGATTCACTCACGCGTTCGGACTTCGTTCGGACGGGGCGCTCACCGCCAGGAGCTCCGCGGCCGAGTCCAGGCCGCGCGAGACCTGGGCCCACCACTGGGAAAAGGAGTCGCAGCGGCGCGTGACGGGCGGGAATAGTGCGGGGGCGTACTCACAGTCGGCCAGGCGGGGCAACCACGCTTCGAGATGAGGCTCGCTCGCGCTGCGCACCTGGCGTGCGCCCTTCAAAACCGCGCCGAGGGTCGTTGCATCGGCGTACCAGCGTGTCGCCGTGATTTCGGCCATCCGGCTGCCGACGAAGAGCCAGCGCCGCTCGCTCCACGGGAAGTCCCGATGAAAATCGTCGAGGAAGACGCCGATCACCCGCGCGCCCGCCGGCAGCGTAGCCGGCAGCTCGCCGAGGCTCCAGGGATGCACGAGCCAGACGTCCCGGCCGTCGACGGCCGCGGCATCGGGAGACGTCAGGCCGAGGTCCTCGGGCGGCTCCGCGCGGAAGATCGGCTCGATTCCGGGTTGTCGGTCCGGGTCTGCGTCGCGATCGTCCGCTCGCGGCGATTCGGTTCGGCAGGCCGAGGCGTGCGCTCGCTCGCGCGCCGTGCGGTCGAGCTCTGCGTAGGACGAATCGATCACGCTGCCCGGGCTGTGCCACGAGGCGGGCGCATAGCGGGCGACGTTGTCGGCGTTGAAGAGGTAGGGTTTATGGCTGGCCGTACCGGCCACCCACTGCCAGCTGAGGTGGTTGCTGGCGAGGTCGCCGTCGAGAAGATGGCCGTACATCCAGTCGGCGGCGACGCGCCAATGCACCTTGCGCACGTGCACCACGTAGCTGGCCAGCCACATGCGCGCGTGGTTGTGAAGCGTGCCGCTGGCGTAGAGCGCGCGCACGGCTTCGTCCACCACCGGCACTCCCGTGCGACCCTGCCGGATGTCGGCGGGCAGCTCGCGGGCGTAGGCGTCGTCGGGGAGCGGTCCTTCGTGGAGCGAGCGCAGAATGCCCTCGCCGCGCTGCTGCCAGACATGCCGGAAGTAGGCTCGCCAGCCGAGCTCGTATACGAATTTATGCTGCACACCGATCGCGTGGCGCGCGACCACGCCGGCCAAGACCTCGGTGAGCGTGACGAAGCCGTGGGTGATGTAGGGCGAAAGGCCACTGACGGCGCCGTCGAGCGCGTTGCGCGTCCGGGCATAGGCGGTCGGCCGCACGCCGGCGATGCGGGTCCGCGCCTCGGCGAGCGTGGGACTGCACGTCCCGCTCGCGGAACTTCCTGCCGCGAAGCCCAGCGCGAGCTGTTCGTGCGGCCGCTCGGGCTCAGTCATGCGGCTCGTCCCCGGCTACGACCCCGACTTCGCCCCGGCGGATCGAGGCCGCTCGTTCGATCACGGCCTGCTTCTGCGCGTCGGTGAGGCGCGCCACGTTCTTCACCTGCAGCGCCATGCGCGGATTCCGGGCCAGCTTCGATTCATGGCGCATCAGGAAGTCCCAGTAGAGCGTGGTGAACGGGCACGCGCTTTCGCCGCTGCGCCGCGCGGGATCGTAGCGACAGCCCTTGCAGTACGGACTCATGCGCTGGATGTACTTGCCGGTGGCGACATACGGCTTGCTGCTCATCAAGCCTCCGTCGGCGTACTGGCTCATGCCGAGCGTGTTCGGGAGCTCGACCCACTCCACCGCGTCGACGTACACCGCGAGGTACCAGGCGTGAACCTGCTTGGGATGAACGCCCAACATCATCGCGTACAGGCCGGTGACCATCAGTCGCTGGATGTGGTTCGCGTAGCCATGGGTCAGCGTCTGCGCCAGCGCGTCGCGCAGACAGGCCATATCGGTCGCGCCCGTCCAGTACCACGCGGGCAGGTCCTCTTGGGCATCGAGCGCGTTGCGTTCCAGATAATCCGGCATCTGGGTCCAGTAGATGCCGCGCACGTACTCGCGCCAGCCGAGGATCTGGCGGATGAATCCTTCGACGCTCGCCAAGGGTGCGCGGCCCTCGCGATAGGCCGCCTCGGCCGCGGCCACCACTTCACGCGGGCCGAGCAGCTTGAGGTTGAGCGCGGCCGATAGATGGGCGTGATACAGCCACGGATCGCCGGGCCAGAGGGCGTCCTGGTAGCGGCCGAAGAGGGCCAGACGCTCGTCGACGAATACCTGCAGCGACTGCAGCGCCTGCGCGCGCGTGACGGGCCAGGCGAAGCTGTCGAGGCGACCGGGGTGTCGGGGGAAGCGGGTTTCGACGAGGGCGATCACCTCGCGCGTGAGGGCGTCGGGCTCGAATGCCGCGTGCGACGGGACCGTGCCCGGACCCTTTGCGCCGAAGGCTTCGCGGTTCTCGGCGTCGAAGTTCCACTGGCCACCGACTGGCTCATCGCCCTGCATCAGCACGCGGTGGGCCCGGCGCTGCTCGCGATAGAAATACTCCATGCGCAGCGACTTGCGGCCCCGGGCGTGAGAGGCGAACTCGCGGACCGTCGAAAAGAAATGCCGATCTTCGCGGACTTCGAGGGGAAGCGAGTGGATCTCGGCCACGCGCTCGATCGCCTTCAGCACGCGCCAGTCGCCCGGGGTGGTCATCACCAGGCGGGCCGGCCGCAAGCGCACGATGTCCTCCGCCAGCTGTGCATCCAGTCGCCCGGCATTGGTCGGGCTGTCGAGGCGCACCGAATGCAGCCGGCGGCCGGCATCTTCCAGGGCGAGCGCAAAGTGACGCATCGCCGAAAGGAACATCACGATGCGGGGCTTGCTCGACCAGACATGGGTCGACTCTTCGGCGACTTCGGACATCCACACGGCGTCCCGCTCGGCATCGAACCCATCGAAGGCCGCGGCATCGAGGTCGAGCTGGTCGCCCAGTACGACGATCAGGGAACGCAGCTCAGCCACGCGGGACCCTCTTGCCTCGACAGGCGTCGGAGCAGTACTTCACCTCGGCCCAGCTCCTCGCCCAGCGCCGCCGCCAGCTCATCGGCCGACCACAAGCCACGCAGGGCTTGCTCGGCAATGCCGCCTTGTTGCCGCGAAAGCCGGTGCTGCGCCCCTTCATCTTCACCCTCGACCCGAACGATGCGGAAGCGCTGGACAACGGCGCGCCGCGGAGGCCGCCTAGGATTCAGTCCTTGAGCAGGGAACGCAGCATCCAGCGGTCTTCTCGTGGAGGTCGAGGCGCTGCGTGAGCAGATCGGCCGTCGGCTGGCCGTTGGCTGCTTCGGCGATCGGAAAGACGCTGCGCGCGGTGCGGGCGACGGCTTCGTGGCCGGTGACGAGGAGCGCGACCATCTCCAGCGCCTTGGGCGGTCGGGTGGGGGCATCCGGAATCGACGCGAGGGACCCGAACCGCGCGTAGGAGCCCGGCGAAGCATGGCCGAGCGCGCGGATGCGCTCCGCGATCGGGTCGACTGAATTCCATAACTCGGTGTACTGCGTCATGAACATCTGGTGCAGCGTATTGAACATGGGACCCGTCAAGTTCCAGTGGAAGTTGTTGGTCGTGAGGTGGAGCGTATACGTGTCGGCGAGCAGCTTCGAGGGGCCGTCGGCAATGGCGGCTCGGTCCCGGGCTGCGATGCCGATCTGGAGATTCGGCCCGTTGCGCCGGGCGGCGGATCCGTTCCTCTCGGGCTTGTGCCTGGCCATGGGGACTCCTGGGTTCAGTGGACCCTGCGGTCGTTGCGAGAGCACCCCGATTCTCAGTTATGTTAGCGGCCGGTGCATGCCGCTGCAGAGTCATCGGATCGGCCTCGACGCGGGCGGGCGCCCGGGCGGTCAAGGCCCGATCGCTTGCCTCTTCCGGCGGCGAAGATAGGGTCAAAAAGAGG
>JBIPOQ010000316.1:0-4824 GCA_044379055.1 Myxococcota bacterium | reverse complement strand
GACGGCGCGCCGCCGCCCGTCCAGGCGCCGTCGCGGTAGTCGGGCCGACTTGGCGGCTTCGCGCGTCGGCTGCATCGCCTGGGGCTCGCTCCTCTGGGATCCGCGCACGCTGCCTCTGGCCGAGCCGTTCCGGCCCGATGGGCCGAGGCTCCCGATCGAGTTCTCGCGGGTCGCCCTCGACGGGCGGGTGACCCTGGTCATCGATCCCCGGGCGGAGCCGGTCGAGACCTTCTGGGCGACGCTCGCCGTGGACTCGCTCGAGGCCGGGATCGAGGCCCTCGCGCTGCGGGAGGGCGTGGCGCGGGAGCGGATCGGCGACTGGATCGGGGTCGAGGGGCGGACGGGCGGGCCCGGATCGGCCGGGCAGACGCCGGCGGGCGTGCGGGCCGGGATCGCCGGCTGGCTCGCGCGCAGGCCCCTCGACGCGGTGCTCTGGACGGCCCTGCCCTCGCGCCGACCCGACGGACGATTCGAGCGGCCCGACGCCGCCGAGCTGGTCGAGCATCTCGGGCGCCTCGAGGGCCCGGCGCTCGCCCGCGCCGAGCAATACATTCGGCGTGCACCGGGGCGCCTGCGCACGCCGAACCGGCTGCGTTTCGAGTCGGCCTTCGGCTGGTCGCCGGAGAGCGATCCGTCGAACGGGGCGAACGGGGAAAACGGGGAGAGAGGGGACTGAGATGGCCATCCGCGAGATCGACGCCGAGGGCGTCTCGACGCGGGTCGGGGAGCTCGACTGGCTCTTCGCGACGCCGGAGCTGCCCGTCGCCGACGTGCGGGCGACCCAGGCCTACTATCGCGACGTGCTGGGATTCCGGATCGCCTGGCTCTACGAAGAGGCGTACGGCGCCGTCTACCAGGGAAAGACCGAGATCTTCCTGCGCCGTGAGCCGGGGCCGATCGCGGGCTGCTGCGTCTTCGTGCGCGTCGCGAACGCGGACCGGGTGCTCGCCGCCTATCGCGAGCGCGAGGCGAAGATCGTCGCCGAGATCGCCTCGCAGCCCTGGGGCATGCGCGAGTTCACCGTCGAAGAGAACAACGGCCACCGCTTCCGCATCGGCCACAGCCACGGCCCCGTGCGCCCGAGCGCCGCGCCGGTCGGCGACCGGGGCGGCGACCGATCCGGGCCGAGGACGGCCCGATGACGACGGCCGCCCCCGACGCCGAGTCGACCCGCGACCGCATCCTCGACGTCGCCGAGTCGCTCTTCGCCCAGAAGGGTCTCGCCGGCACCGCCGTGCGGGACATCGCCCGCGCCGCGGGACTGACGGCGCCGAGCCTCTACAACTACTTCGAGGGCAAGCAGGCGCTCTACGAGGCCGTGATCGCCCGCGGTGTCCAGCCGCTCTTCGACCTGATCGGCACCGTCGCCCGGGGCGGCGTGAGCAACGAGGACCGGACCGGGCTGATGCTCGACGGCATCATGGATCATCTCGCGAGCCATCCCGACCTCGCGCGCCTGATCCAGCACGAGGCGCTGACCGACGGCGCCTCCCTCGAGAAGATCGCCCAGGGCTGGCTCCGCCCGATCGTCTCGCGCGGTCTGCTCGCGATGCAGACGAGCCCCGACAATGTCTGGAGCGAGGAGGAGCGGCCGCTCGCGATCGCCGCCTGGATCCACGTCATCCTCGGCCATTTCGCGATGGCGCCGCTGCTGCGCTCGCTCTTCGACTTCGACCCCCTCGCCCCGGATCAGATCGAGCGTCAGAAGCGCTTCCTGCGGCACTACGCGCAGCTCCTGATGTCCGGCGCAGGGCGCGGAAGCGGGGCCTGAGCGCCCATGCGGACGCCGCGCGTCGAGATCGAGTACTGCACCGGCTGTCGCTGGGGCCTGCGCGCCGGCTGGGTCGCCCAGGAGCTGCTCGTGACCTTCGAGGCGGAGCTCGCCGAGGTCGCGCTCGTCCCGGGCCGGGTCGGCGGCGTCTTCGTCGTGCGCCTCGACGGCGAGGTCCTCTTCGATCGCGGGGCGGTCGGCCGGTTTCCCGAGCTGCGGGAGCTGAAGCAGGCCGTGCGCGATCGCATCGCGCCCGAACGCGCCCTGGGCCATAGCGACCGCGATCCGGAGCGCGCGTGAAGCGAGGTCGTCGGCGGGCATGAAGGGCGCGATCGCGAGCGTCGAGATCTTCGTCTTCGCGGCGGCCGGCTCGGCCGGAGAGACCGGCTCGGCCCCGGGTCGGCCGCGGCGACTCAGCCTCGTGATCGGCACGCCCGAGCGCACGCCGGGGAGCGAGACCTGGCAGTGCCGCGTCGCCCTCGCCGACCTCCACCGCCCCGAGCGCTTCGAAGGCCGCGACAGCATCGAGGCGCTCTTCCGGGCGGTCGAGCGCGCGCGGTCCTGGCTCGCGGCGCTCGAGGCCGAGGGCTGCTGGCTCGCCCGGGACCGTGCCGGGACCGAGCGGCTCGGCGCGCCGTTTCTCGCCTGAAACGGGCTCGCTCGGGCGCCGTCCGTGAGGCCCGCCCCCACCCGGTCCGGGCCGTCTTCGGCGCGGGCGACCCGGCTCTGCGCCCGGGCTGCGCGTCGCCCGCCGGTCGAAGAAAGGGCCGGGTGCGCCGCTTCCTCGTCCTTTCGGGCGACGTCCTGCGCAGGCTCGGATTCGCGGGCTCGCGGTCCGGGGGAATGGGTTATGGTGGGGCTCGGGAGACTGCGATGATCGATTCCCTCTTCACGCTCTACTGCGAAGCCTGCGAGGTCGCCTCTCGGCCGAGCCGACTCTGGGTGCGCGCCGAGATCGAGGTCGCATCGGGGCGAGGCGCCGAGACGCACCACTATCTCGAGTGCATGAACTGCGGCTTCCGCTTCAAGAGCTGCATGGAAGACCACATGGAGGCGGTCGGCGAAGAGGAATGGCGCCGCTTCGTGGACGACGCGCCGACGCCCGCCGAGCACGCCCCCGACCGCAGCGCCGATCGCCCGTCCTCGGCCCGTTAGGCCGGATCGCCGCTCGTC
Source organism: Myxococcota bacterium (assembly GCA_044379055.1). Taxonomy (GTDB): domain Bacteria; phylum Myxococcota_A; class UBA9160; order UBA9160; family UBA4427; genus UBA4427. The sequence goes on along the minus strand of JBIPOQ010000316.1, from coordinate 1,880 downwards.
CGGAAGAGCCGGGACCCGGGACCGGCCGCCGGGCCCCAATGTTCCGTCCCTCTCCGAAGGAAGCCCCGCATGTCGAATCCCCTCGATCCGGCCAACGTCCGAACCGCCATCGAGAACCTGATGTTCGTCTACGCCGAGCGGATCGACGCCGGCGACTTCAAGGGCCTCGCCGCGCTCTTCTCGAAGGCGCGCATGATCGGTCCGAAGGGCAACGTCCAGGGGACGGGCAGCGAAGAGATCGAGAAGATCTACCTGCGCGCGACCCAGGTCTACGAAGACGGGACGCCGATGACCCAGCACGTCACGACGAACCTGATCCTCGAGATCGCCCCCGACGGCCGCAGCGCAGCGACCCGCTCCCGTTTCAGCGTCCTGCAGGCCGTCCCTGGCTTCCCCCTCCAGTGCATCCTGACCGGCTACTACGAGGACCGCTTCGCCTACAGCGAGGCCGACGGCTGGCATTTCACCGAGCGCCGCATGAAGCCGAAGCTCGCCGGCGACCTCTCGCGCCACCTGAAGTACGAGCTCCGCGACGCCTAGCGTCCGCCGCATCGATTCCGAGGTCCGGATGAAGCGCCTCGGTCGCCTCCTGCCCCAGCGTGTCCCCGCGGCCGAGCCCCTGGCCGTCGCGCTCCTCGACCATTTTCGCGACGGTCGCCCGCGCCGGGTCACCGCCCTGCGCGCCGACGGCGTCGAGTTCGAGATCGAGACCGAGGAGTACTTCACGCTCGAAGGCGAGCTCGCCCGCCTCGACGGCCTCGCCCTCGAGCACGCCCGGGGCCGTGTCCTCGACGTCGGCGCCGGCGCCGGCCGCCATGCGCTCGCGCTGCAGGCGAAGGGCTGCGAGGTCGTCGCGATCGACGTCAGCCCGACCTGCGTCGCGCTCTGCCGCGAGCGCGGGGTCCTCGACGTGCGCGAGCTCGACGTGATGACGCTCGCGGCGCGGGGGCGGCCGGAGGTCGCCGCGAGCCCGGAGCCGGCCGAGAGCCTCGGCCGTTTCGACACGATCTTCTTCGGCATGCAGACCCTCGGCGTGGCGGGGGGCGTCGTGCCCCTGCGGCGGCTGCTCGTGGGACTGCGCGGGCTGCTGCGGCCGGGCGGGGCCGTGATCGCCGACTCGTCGGCGCTGCGCGAGGCGTGGGACGGGGACGAGAGCGATCGCTCGGCCGCGCGCGGCGAGATCGTGCTCGCGACGCGTTATCGCAAGCTGCGGGGCGAGCCGTTCCCGTGGCTCTATCTCGCCGAGGACGACCTCGCGGCGGTGGCCGACGAGGCGGGCTTCGCCCTCGAGACGCTCGGCCGGGTCGAGGGCGGCGAGTATCTCGTGCGGATGACGGCGAAGGACGGCGCGGGCGCCGAAGCGGCGGCGGCCGAGGGCGCGAAGCGATGAGCCGCGATCAGGCGCGCCTCGAGCAGCTCCGCCGCTGGAAGCAGGCGGCGAGCTGGGCGCCGGTCTTCTGGTTTCCGCTGATCGTCTACCTGCTCTCGATCGGCGAGACGCGGGTCGCCGCGACGATCGGCCTGGCCGGCGCCTTCTTCGCCGGCGCGGCGCGCCTCGCGGTCTGGTCCGCCCGCTGCCCGCGCTGCGGCGAGGCCTTCCGGACGCGGCCCGGCGGCTTCCGGCGCATCTGGGAGGAGTCGGGCTGCGCGGCCTGCGGCCTCTCGCTCTTCGCGCTGCGCCGCGCGCGATCGGACTGAGTCCGCCCGGTCGGCACGGCCGCACGCGCTCGCGTGCAGCCGTGCGCGACGAGGGCCGAGCGCTCGCCTAATACTTCGCGATCACCGTGTCGCCGAAGCGGCGGACCCAGTCGATCTTCGCCTGCAGCGTCATGCGATCGGGCTCGTAGGGATTGCGGTAGCCGACGCCGAGGGTCGTCACG
>JBIPOQ010000317.1:0-4824 GCA_044379055.1 Myxococcota bacterium | reverse complement strand
CTGGGCATCTTCTTTCTCGCCCTGATCCTCGCGAGCGGGATCGGCCTCGTCGTCGGCTTTCGCGTCTGGCTCGAGCGCCAGCCGAACGAGACGCGCCTCGCGGTCGAGTCCTTCTCCACGCTGGAGCTCCTGTCGGTCCTCTACACGACGGTGCGTGCGGTTCCGATCGAGGACCACGCGGGATTCGGGCGGCGGGAGCATCCCGGTCGCGGCCACTCGCCCTGGGTGCTGCGCAGCAGTCTCGACGGCCGCCCGCGCATGCTGCTCGCGGCACTGGCCCCCGAGCTCTGGCTCGCGTACAGCACGGAGACGGCCTCGATCCATCAGCTCTGGCGCGGCGACGTCGAGCTCTCGGGCCCCGTCTACGACGCGCGGCAGGGCGCCGAGCCGATGAGTCGCGGGGCCGCGTGGTGGCGACCGGAGGCGGCGACGGCCTGGCGGGTCGCGGCGGGGGACGGCGCCTGGGAGCCCGCGCGGGTTCGTTGGCTCGGCCACGGCTTCGAGCCCGGGAGCGGCGCGCTCTGGCTGCATTTCGAGCTCTCCGATCGAATGGGGCAGACGTGTCGGGTCACGGAGTGGCCCGAGCGCGCTCCGGCCTCTGCACCGTCCGGAGACACGGGGCCGTCGGCCGGCGCGGAGGCGAGCACGGCCCTCGAGCGCGTCTTCGAGGTCGAGCCGGGCGCCGAGCTGGGGATCGCGCTGGTCGTCCCGGCGAATGCGGAGACGACGATCGTCCCGGATGCGGAGCGCGCGGGCGCGGAGGAAAGCGAGCCGGGGGCCCTCGCGGCTTCGTCCGCGTCGATCGATGCGGAAGGTCTGCTGCGTCTCGCGCCGGGCCGGACGCGCCTCGTCCATCGCTTCGAGGCGTCGCCCGAGCCCATCATGCGCGCGGCGGAGACGCCTGCCGCGCCGTCGGCCTTCGCGGCCTACGACTGCGAGACCTGTCATTCGGCGCGGGAGCGGATCACCGGGCCCGCCTGGCAGGAGATCGCGACGCGCCATGCCCGGGCGAACCGCGCCGCGACCCTCGAGACGCTCGCGCTGCACATTCGCGAGGGCAGCGTCGGCCGCTGGGGATCCGTCGCGATGCCCGCCCATCCCGGGATCGGGCACGCCGAGGCCGCGGCGCTCGCCGCGCGGATCCTCGAGACCGAGCCGGAGGCCGATCGGGCGGATCCGCGCGCGGAGGCGCGACCCGACGTCGCCTGGACCTACGACTCCGACGTCGGGCCGCGGCCCGCGTCGCTGCATCCCTCGCTCACATCGACCCCGATCGATCCGCCGGGTCTCGCGCCCCGCTTCACGCCCCAGGTGGGCGGGCTCGCCTGGCTCCCGGACGGGCGCCTCGCGGTCGCGACCTGGGATCGGGACGGCGCGGTCTTCGTCGTCTCGAACGGGCGGGGCCCGGCGGAAGACGTGCGGATCGAGCGCATCGCCGAAGGTCTCCACGAGCCGCTCGGCCTCGCCTTCGCCGACGGTGCGCTGCATGTCATGCAGAAGCAGGAGATCACGCGACTCGTCGATCGGGACGGCGACGGCTGGACCGACGAGTACCGCACCCTCACGAACGATTGGGGCGCGACCTCGAACTTCCACGAGTTCGGCTTCGGCCTCGCCGCCGTCGACGGCGATCTCGTCGCCGCGCTCTCGGTCTGCATCCTTGCCGGCGGCCAGAGCTGTCCGGATCAGACGGAAGAGCGCGGCAAGGTCCTGCGTGTCTCGGTCGAGACGGGGGCGGTCGAGGTCGTCGCCGAAGGGCTGCGAACGCCGAACGGGGTCGCGGCCTCCCCGAGCGGCGAGATCTTCGTCACCGACAATCAGGGCGCCTGGCTACCGGCGAGCAAGCTGCTGCGCATCGAGCCCGGCGCCCACTACGGCTGGCGCGCCCCGCAAGCGGAGCCGAGCGCGGAGCCCGGCCCGGCGGACGCGGACGAGGCGTTGCCCGAGATCACGCCGCCGACACTCTGGCTACCGCATAACGAGGTCGGCAACTCGCCGACGCAGCCGGTCGTCCTGCAGCACGGTCCTTATGCCGGGCAGATCCTCTTCGGCGACGTCTTCAACGGAGGCCTCAAACGGGCCGTGCTCGAGCGCGTCGCCCGTCGCTGGCAGGGGGCGGCATTCCATTTCTCCGGCGGGCTGCAGGCGCCGGTGCACCGCCTCATCGAGGGCCCGGACGGGAGCCTCGTCGCCGGCGAGATCGGGAGCCGGGGCAACTGGGGCGAGTTCGGCAAGCCGTGGTACGGCCTCGAATGGCTGCGCTTCGCGGACGAGCCCGCGTTCGAGCCGATGCGGGTCGCGCTGCGGCGGGACGGCTTCGACGTGGTGCTGAGCCGGCCGCTCGCCGCCGATCTCGCGCTCGACGCGAAGCGCTTCCGGGTCGAGGACTGGTTCTACGTGCCGAGCCCGAAATACGGCGGCCCGAAATACGACGTTCGCAAGCACGCGGTCGGCGCCGTGCGCGTCTCCGCCGATCGGCGCATCGTGTCGCTCGATCTCGCGGGGCTCGAGGCCGGGCGCGTCGTCTACCTGCGCCTCGATCCGGAGATCCGGTCGGAGCGCGGCGAGCGGCTCTGGGTCGACGAAGCCTGGTACACGCTGAACGCGCTGCCGGAAGCCGGCGCGCCGTCGGGCGCTCCCACCGGCGCCCCGACCGCCGACGCGTCGTCGCCGTCCGAGGCGCCCGCCGCGCCCAACATCCTCTCGGCTGCGGAGCGGGCGCAGGGTTGGCGCTTGCTCTTCGACGGCGAGTCGTTCGCTGGCTGGAGGAACTACGGCGCCTCGGGCGACGCGATCGAGGGCTGGGTCGTGCGCGATGGTACGCTCGAGTTCACGCGGCTCGTCTCCTTCGCGGGCCTCGTCTGGAACCATCTGAACCCGTTCGGAACTGCGGCCCTCGATCTGATGACGAAGGAGCGCTTCTCGGACTTCGAGCTCTCCCTCGAATGGAAGGTCGCGCCGGGCGGCAACAGCGGCATCTTCTACCTCGTTCCGGACGAGACGGACGATCTCGCCTGGACGCGCTCGCTCGAGATGCAGGTCCTCGACGACGCGACCCATCCCGATGGCGCCAAGGACAAGCGGCGCGCCGGAGATCTCTACGACGTGGTCGCGAGCCGATCGCGCGCGAGCCGGCCCGCCGGCGAGTGGAACGCGGCGCGCATCCGCGTCGAGGGCGACCGGATCGAGCACTGGCTCAACGGCGAGCGGATCGTCTCGATCGAGCGCGGCTCCCCCGAATGGATCCGGGCGGTCGCCGACAGCAAGCACGCCGGCGTCGAGGGCTTCGGAGCCGCCCGAAGCGGACACATCCTGCTCCAGGACCACGGCAACGCGGTCTGGTACCGGAACGTCAAGATCCGCGATCTCGGGCAATGAACGCTCGCCCTCGATGAGCCGTATCGAGGGGGCCCATCCCGGGGACAGAATCGAGCCCACCTACCACGGCGTAGGCGCATAATCCTTCAAGAACTGCCCCCAGCAGTGCTGCCCGGTATTGAAGCCGCTGAAGATCGGGTCGAGGACCCGAGCGGCCCCGTCGATCGCGTCGAGGGGCGGTGCGAAGCGCTGCGCGGTCTCCTTCTCGACGGCCAGGGCGAAGGGGTCCTCGTCGGTGACCCAGCCGGTATCGACGCTGTTCATGTGGATGCCGTCGCGCACGAAGTCCGCGGCCGAGGTCCGCGTCATCATGTTGAGGGCGGCCTTCGCCATGTTCGTGTGGGGGTGGCGGGTCGTCTTGAAGGTCCGGTGGAACTGGCCCTCCATCGCCGAGACGTTCACGATGTGTTTGTCGCGGGTCGGGACTGCGAGCAGGAGCGGCTTGAGTCGCGCATTCATCACGAACGGCGCGATCGCGTTCACGAGCTGGACCTCGAGGAGCTCGAGGGTCGAGACCTCGTGGAGGTCGAGTCGCCACGAGTTCTTCTCCCGCAGGTCGAGGGGCTGCCCCTCGCCGTCCCGCAGTCCGCGCGGAAAGAGCGGCGCGAGCGCGGCCTCGTCCAGCAGATCGACGACCGAGAGGGCCGCGACGTCGCGCGGCGTCTCGCGCGGCACGGTCGTCGCCGGGGCCGATCCCCGCGTCCCCGACGGCTCCGTCAGCTCCCGCCCGACCGCTTCGAGCAGGCCCCGCGCGCCGGGCGCGAGTCGCGCCGGGTCCTCTCGCGCCACCATCTCCTCGTAGTAGGCGGGCGGTCGGCGCACCGTCTGGCAGGCATTGTGGACGAGGAAATCGAGCCGGGTCTCTTCGGCGAGCAGGCGCCGGCAGAATCGCTCGACCGACGGCGTGTTGCGCAGGTCGAGCGCTTCGATCCGAAGCCGCGGGCGCCAGCTCTCGAAGTCGGGCTCGCGCTCGAAGCGCTCGGCCGCATCGACCGCGAAGCGGGTCGTCGCGACGACCCGCGCGCCGGCGCGCAGCAGCATGAGGGCCGCCTCGAAGCCGATCTTGACGCGCGCGCCGGTGACGAGAGCGACGCGGCCCGCGAGGTCGGCGGTCTGATGGCGTTTCGCCCAGTTGAAGGCGGCACAGGGCGGGCACATCGAATCGTAGTGCGGATGAAGGTCGACGTAGGGTGCCTTGCAGACATAACAGTCGCGAGGCGACTCGAGGCGGCGTGCGTCGGGCGCCGTCTCGCGCTCGCGAGCCTGATGGGCGAGCAGCCGGCGGTGCTGCTCGGAGACGTCGAGGCCCGGCGGCGGCGCCGGAAACGCGAGCGCCCGCTTGCGGGCGCGGTTGCTCCGGGCCTCGAGCGCGGCGTCGTCGCGCAACCGGTCGGACTGGCGCGCGGTTCGTCGTCGCGCGCGGGCGAAGCGCCGCCTCGCCTCCGG
>JBIPOQ010000315.1:0-4831 GCA_044379055.1 Myxococcota bacterium | reverse complement strand
GATCGAGCGTCAGGTCGCGTCGACGCTTGCCCTCACGGCCGTACTCGACGAGTCGCACGACCCTGATTTCGGCCGCCGAGGCGTCCCCGATCCGGACCTCGACCTGCGCTCGATAGTCCGATTGGGGCTTCGGCGGGCCCAGGCTCGCGCAACCGAGGGACCCGATCCAGAGGATCGCCGCCGAAGCGAGGATTCCTGAGGCGAAGCGACCCTCGCGCAGTTCGAGTCGGCTCATCTCCATTCTCCTCGTGACGCGGCCGTCGGCCGTGCGTCCCCGAGGATGCCTGGTCCCGGATCCCCTCCGCATTCGCCCGAGCTTCGCCGACACCAGGGCGCGACGCGCGATGCGAATCGGGGTCATCTCCGCTCGGCCTGGCGCGTTGCCTCGAGGACCTCTGCCGAGATTTGCGCCTCGATCTCCGCCCCGAACGGGGCCCCCAGTGGACAAGTTGACCCAATCGTCCTTGGCCGTGGTGCAGAAGAGACCTCTTCCTCGTCCCATCCTCCGACGAGGACTCCCCGCGACACGTCGGAGAGCATCGGGTCGGCACGACGCCGCATCGACCGATTCCGCGACGGACCCCGACGACCAAAGGGCCATCCCGCGGGCCTCGGCGATTCGGCTGGCTAAGGACGGGCGGAAAAGCGGGGATTCGTCCCCGTCCGGGGGACAGATCAAGTCGGAACTGCTGCCCCTCAGGACGCACCAGCATTCAGCGGAACTCGTCGTGTTCGGCGTCAAGTCGAGTCTCTCGGCGTTGCTACCGCGCACACGCGTGGGCGAATCGTGTGCCGTGCGCACTCCACTTCGGAAAAGGTCGGTTTCCTCGAGCGGTAGTCAGCAACGGCTCATTCTCTCATCTCCGTGAACGCAACGGCCGCGTCGTATTCGATCGCCAGACCGAGCAGGGCGCGGTGCGACTTCAGCACGGCGAACACGAATTCGAGGCTCTCGCCGTCGTCGTCGCCGTCGGGGCAGGGCTGTGGTCCGCAGGGGGCTGACGCCAGCATCGCCAGGACCTGCGCCTCGGTGTGCAAGTAGATCCATCCGTCCTTCACGACCGCATCTGCCGGATACCCCCTTTCGAATGGAAGCGGCTGGAAGCCTTCCATGTGCAGCTCACCGGTGGGCGCATGTCGCTCCTTCATGGCCTCCACGACGAAAGACGGGGAGCGCTCGATCTCAGCGAGCAACTGCCCCAGCAGGTCGTGCTGCTGACGGAGTTCCTCGCCAGTTGGGTTCGCCCCCGGACGGGCAAGTTGACCCGAATGCTGTTACCGATAGGGCGAGAAAGCGGGCTTGAAATCCCTATCCCCATCCCCCACGGCGCCGGCCTTCCGCGTCGAGGTCCAGCCGATTCCGGAGCCGGGAACGCTGCTCCTGCTGGGCGTCGGGCTCGTGCTGCTGCGGGGGCTCGCAGCGCCGAACGACTGGCCCGTTCCCCGAGCCCGAAGGCGTCCAGGATGACCGATCCCTACGAGTCGATGCGCGACGAGATGGTCGAACAGCAGATCGTCGCCCGGGGTGTGCGCGATCCCAGGGTGCTGGCGGCAATGCGCAAGGTTCCGCGGCACGAGTTCGTGCCCGAGGATCTGCGCGAGTCCGCCCATGAAGACGGACCGCTGCCGATCGGCGAGGGGCAGACGATCTCGCAGCCCCTCATCGTCGCATTCATGACGGAGGCGGCGCAGCTGAGCGGCGGCGAACGCGTGCTGGAGATCGGAACGGGCTCGGGATACGGTGCGGCCGTGCTCGCGGAGATCGCCGGCGAGGTCGTCACGATCGAATGCATCGAGCGGCTCGCAACGAACGCCCGTGCCACGCTCGACCGCCTGGGCTACCGCAACGTCGAGGTCCTGGTCGGCGACGGCACGCTCGGCTGGCCCGCCGCAGCGCCGTACGACGCGATCCTCGTGACCGCGGGCGGGCCCTACGTTCCGCCGAGCCTGCGCGCGCAGCTCAAGGTCGGAGGAAGGCTGGTGATGCCGGTCGGGGAGCAGCATTTCGGCCAGACCCTCGTGCGCGTGACACGCGGGGCCGATGGCGAGGACCGCCAGGAAGATCTGAGCATGGTCTCGTTCGTGCCGCTGATCGGCGCGGAGGGCTTCGAGGACGCCAGCCGCCGCCGCTATCGCCGGCCCGACGGCGAGAGGGCCTGACGCGGCATGAACGGAGTAGTCGTCTCTTCGCTTCCGCCCGAGGAATCGCCGGTCGAGATGGTCGAGCGCAAGGGGCTCGGCCATCCCGACACGATCTGCGACGCGCTGGCGGAGGAGCTCTCCCGCAACCTCTGTCGCCACTACCTCGACCGTTTCGGAGAGGTCCTCCACCACAACGTCGACAAGGCCCTGCTCTGCGGCGGCAGCGCCGTGTCGGCCTACGGCGGCGGTGAGGTGACGGCGCCGATCGTGATCCACATGTCCGGCCGGGCGACCAACCGGATCGGAAGCGAGCTCGTGCCCGTCGAGGAGATCGCGATCGAGGGCTCGCGCGCATGGCTGCGCAGCTCGCTGCACGCGCTCGACCCGGATCGGCACGTCCGCCTGCACTGCGGCATCCGCCCGGGATCGCAGGACCTCGGCGCGCTCTTCGCCCGCGGCCGTCTGCGCGTGCCGCTCGCGAACGACACGTCGTTCGGCATCGGCTACGCGCCGCTGAGCCCGCTGGAAAGCCTCGTCCTGGAAGTCGAACGCGGGCTGAACGGTCGCGATCGCGTCCACGACCATCCGGCCTGGGGCGAGGACATCAAGGTCATGGGCTTTCGCCATGGCCGCGCCGCGCGCATCACGGTCGCTTGCGCCCTGATTGGTCGATCCCTGCCCGCGCTCGACGATTATCTCGCCGAGAAGGAAGCGATTCGGCGGGCCGTCTCCGAAATGGCGGCGAAGGCGGGCTTCAGCGACTGCCCGGTCGACGTCAATGCTGCCGACGCAGCGGACGGGAGCTCCGTCTACCTCACGGTGACGGGCACCTCGGCCGAGGCGGGCGACGACGGTGAGGTCGGCCGGGGAAATCGGGTGAACGGTCTGATCACGCCGGGACGCCCGATGAGCCTCGAAGCGGCAGCAGGCAAGAACCCGGTCTCCCACGCAGGGAAGATCTACAACGTGCTGGCACGCCGGGTCGCAGAATGCCTGGTCGCCGAGCTACCGGAAGTCTCGGCGGCCGAATGCCACCTGCTGAGCCGGATCGGTCATCCCGTGTCGGATCCCGCGCTCGCCCACCTGCGCCTGCGGACTCGCGACGGCGCGCCCGCGGAGAGCGTTGCGGTGCGCGCCCGTGCGCTGCTCGCCGCCGAGCTGGACCGGCTGCCGGCTCTCCTCGAGGCGTTCGTGGCGGGGCAGATCGACGTGTTCTGAGCTTATCCGCGGTCCCGCGCGCTTCGTCGCCGCGCTCGGCCGAAGGCGGGACGGCCGGATGCGTTCCGGTCCGGGACGGGCCTGCGCCCGTCCCGGACCGGGACGAATCGGGACGCTCAGCTCATCGGGCAGGTGTTGTGGTCGTAGGCATTGACGATGGCCGAAATGCCCGTCGGATCGAAGGAAGTCGGATCGAAATCCTCTCCGCTCGCCATGTTGACCAGATTCTTGACCTGCTCTTCGCCGAGCGACTGCCCCGCGTCCTTGGCCGCGTCGACGATCGCGTTTCGGATCTCGCTCTTCGACGCTTTGATGACGACGTCCGAGGCGGCATCCTTCGCGATGTTCTTGGCGACGATGGCCGTTCCGCCCGAGGCGATCGTGAGCGCGATGTTTTCCGCGACCTGCAGGACCGACATGACCTGCTCGGCGACCACGCGATTGCACTCGTTGTCACGCCCCATCACCGAACGCGAAGGCGCCTTGTAGTTGGTCGACGTGCAACCGGCGCCGCACTCGTAGGGAACGCTCTTCGGACACGTCTGCCAGCAGACCGGCCCCTTGCCCTCGAAGCCGCTCGGGCACGGGTCGTAGCAGAGCCCCTTGTCGTTCACCTTGTTGCCCGGGCATTTCGGGATCAAGCCCGCGCCGCGCGTCGTGTTGGGCTTGAGACAGGTCGCGCCGGTGTCGTCGTATCCGGTCGGGCAGACCTGGCTGCAGATGTTGGAGCCGATGGCCTTGTAGCCCTCGCGACACTTCGGGTAGATGATCTCGCCGGACTTCTCGCAGCCTTGCGGATTCGCCGCTCTGCAGCGGGCGCGCGCTTCGTCGAGCGAGCCGACCGTGTCGCCGAGCTTCCAGGGAAAGCCCGCACCGCGGCCATACGACTTCGATTTCGTGCAGGCGATGCCGGAGTCGGTGTAGCCCTTCGGGCAGGACTTCCAGCAGGCCGGCCCCTCGCCCTCGTAGCCGGCGGGACACTTGGAATAACAGAGACCGTTCTCCATCTCCTTGCCCGCCTCGCAGGCCGACGGGATCGCGCCGCTCGAGCGGGTCTTCGTGTCCTTCCAGCAGAAATCGGCGGACGAGACGAGCGGGATCAGAAACACGATCAGACCGGTCAACAGGGCAAGGCGCGTTCGCAATTGAGACATTTCCTGAAACATCCTCCTCCAGGGCTCCGCGGTGGCGGCGGAGTGGAAACTCGATCTCTCGTTCTCCCGGAGCCAGCTCTCCGGCCGGTCGATCCAGACGATCGGACGATCGAGCGTCAGTTCACGTCGACGCTTGCCCTTTCGCTCATCTCCGCGAACGCAACGGCCACGTCGTATTCGATCGCCAGACCGAGCAAGGCGCGGTGCGACTTCAGCACGGCGAACACGAATTCGAGGCTCTCGCCGTCGTCGTCGCCGTCGGGGCAGGGCTGTGGTCCGCAGGGGGCTGACGCCAGCATCGCCAGGACCTGCGCCTC